>DNSH01000154.1 GCA_003499715.1 Candidatus Mesolinea sp.
CATTCCCGCTTTTAATGGGGATACAATGCTCGGTTTGCCAGAATATAACCAAGCTGAGGTACGGCTCGTATTTAGCACGCTTTTTGCTGGTCCTGCGCGCGCTGGTGCTCAAGAACCAGCGCTTGCTCCGATTTATCACACCGTGCTCGAAGCCAACCATCTTTATTGGAACCAGCTTGGGATCTATCACCAGCTCTGTGAGAATCACCCCCAAGCTTTTCGCTTAGTGCTTTCGCGGCAGCAGCTGCAAGCCCACTTGCAAGACTGGGAAGAAAAAGATGACACCCAAAAGTCTCATCCGGTCGGGTTGGTGCCTTTAATGGAAGGTGCAGAGGGCATCCTTTCCTGTGATGAACTCCCACAGTGGTGGGAAGCCGGCTTAAGAATTATCGGACTTGCTTGGAGCGGCAACCGCTATACCGGCGGAACTCATGCCCCTGGGCCGCTTACTGCAGAAGGTAATGATTTACTCGATGCTATGGCTGAAATCGGTTTTATCCTCGATCTTGCTCACATGGATCGACAAGCTGCTTTCCAAGCGTTGGAACGCTATCCGGGTAGGATTATAACCAGTCACGCCAATGCTAGCCGTCTGGTCGAGAATTACGAGGGCAACCGTTTATTAGAAGATGATCTGATCCAGGCGATGCTTGAACGCGACGTGGTAATAGGCGTTGTTCCTTATAATAACTTCCTCAAGTTCGGTTGGAAAGATAGCGGCGGGCGCGAGCGGATAAGCCTACGCATGGTCGCAGAGCAAGCCGATTATATTTGCCAGTTGGCTGGCGATGCCAATCACGTTGGCATTGGCACGGATTTTGACGGCGGCTTTGGCTTGCAATCCACGCCGATCGAGCTCAATTCCATCGCCGACTTACCTAAATTGCTCCCCTATTTAGAAGAAATGGGTTACAACCCAGATCAGTGCGATCGTATTGCTTCAGGGAATTTTCTGCGTGTGTTAGAATCAGCATTACCATAGAAAACGAGTTTGATATGGAACCCACAAATCACAATAGCGAAACTGATCTTCCAAACAGCATAAATGAAGAACCCACGCAAGAGCCTTTTCCAAAATTTCGTGCTCGCCTTGGGCTGACCTTATTGATGACTGGGTTCATCATTTTCCTCATTGGCGCTAAACCAGAAATTTTTGAGCTCAACCGTGGAGCCGCCATTGGCTTTTTACAGATTATTGTCATGCTCCTCGGGCTTGGCTTGGTCACTTGGGGAGGATGCTTAACTCTTTTCGCTTTCTGGCGGAATGGGGAACGCCCTCTCTTAGCAGATTTTGGGACGCGAACCTGCGCGACAGGCTTTGTGATTTGCTTCTTTACCGCACTCGCGGATGCTTTTGGCTTTGGCACCAATCCAATGCCGAATGTCTTCCTGGGTAAATTGCAAACCAATGGGTTAATGATCGGCATGGGCATTATTGGCATCGGCTTTTTGATGATGTTGCGCTATAAGCGGGAATAACCCTCATCCGAGCTATACACTTTTCAGTTTTTTAATCTTCCTTTTGATATAATCTATCTTCACAAAACATGAATGATTCATTAACTATCCATCAACTCGGTAATGGTCTGACCGTCCTGCTCAAAGAAATCCACACCGCCCCAATCGTGAGCGCTTGGGTTTGGTATGGTGTCGGCTCCCGCAATGAAGTCCCCGGAAAAACCGGAGTGAGCCATTGGGTAGAGCACATGCAATTCAAAGGCACCCAAAAACGTTCCGCCCAGGATATGGATCACACAATCGCCCGCCTTGGCGGGTATTGGAACGCCTTTACCAGCCCCGATTGGACAGCTTATTTTGAAACACTGCCTGCAAGCGCTTTAGAGACAGCATTAGAATTGGAAGCTGACCGCATGACCAACAGCCTCTTTGACCCTCTTGAGGTTGAAACCGAACGCACCGTGATCATTTCAGAACGGGAAGGCTCTGAAAACGACCCACAATTTCTGCTCAACGAAGCTGTACAAGCCCACGCGTTCAAGCACCACCCCTACCGTAACGAGGTCATCGGTTCCAAAGAAGACCTGCTTGCCCTGACGCGCGAAGATCTTTATACCCACTACCGCCAAACCTACCAACCAGCCAATGCAATTCTGTGCTTAGCTGGAGATTTCAACACTTCCGAGGCACTGCGCTTAGTTGAAAAACATTTCGGCAGCATTCCTGCTGGCAAAGTGGTCAAAAATATCCCGGAGCCTGAAGATGACTTGCCGGAACTCAGCCAACTCGAGCTGCAAGGTCCAGGCGAAACGACTTTTATCCAGGTGGCATATCGTTCGCCTAAAGCCGATTCGGATGATTTTTTTGCTTTTTCGCTGATGGAGAGCTTGCTTACCGGACCATCGA
Source organism: Candidatus Mesolinea sp. (assembly GCA_003499715.1). Lineage (GTDB taxonomy): Bacteria > Chloroflexota > Anaerolineae > Anaerolineales > Anaerolineaceae > Mesolinea. The sequence goes on from DNSH01000154.1 coordinate 2,365, forward strand.
ATCTGAACATGTTTGGCAGCGGCGGCGTGGGGCATCACACCAGCCGTCTTTATTTAGCCATGGTGGATGAAGGCTTAGCTGCTGGCGTTGGCGGTAGTTTATCAGCCAACATTGATCCTTCTACTTTCACGCTCTACCTGACGAAAAATCCAACCCGTACCATTGAAGAAGTTTTGCAAACCTTAGATAGCCAAATCGAGGCACTGCAAAACCAGCCGATTAGCCAGACTGAGATTGACCGTGCTCTCAAACAAACCAAAGCGCTCTTTGCTTATAGCAGCGATAATATTACCAATCAAGCGTTTTGGATGGGCTATGCCTCTAGTTTTGCCCGATACGATTGGTTTACGCACTACGTCGACCGTATCTCTTCCGTCACCCCAGAGATGATCCAAAGCATTGCCCAAAAATATTTACAGCCACACGCACGCGTTATCGGCATTTATCACCCCAATGATAAGAGTTAACATGTTGGCAAACCATTTGTCTTCCGCAAAGCTCCCCGGACCAGATGATATTCTAAGGCAAGAGTTCGCTAATGGTGCTGTCTTGCTCACCCGCACCAATCCTTCCAGCCCAGCAGTGGCGATCCGCGGTATGTTCCCGCCGGGTGCATTAGCTGACCCTCCAGAAAAGGTTGGACTAGCGCATTTTATGGCAAGCATGCTCATGTCTGGCACACGCAGCCACGCTTTCCGGGAGCTCAACGACTTGGTTGAATCCATGGGAGCAACGCTCGTTTTTGGCGGCGGAAAGGTTGCCACCTCTTTCGCCGGGCAATGCCTGCGTGAGGATTTACCTCAGTTACTCGAAATCCTGCTGGAAGTGCTCACTCAATCGGCATTCCCCGAGAAACAATTCCAACGCACAAAGATGCAAATCCTTACTGCCCAAGCTATTCAGGCACAAGATACCGCTGAGGTGGCAGAACAAGCTTTTGACCGGGCAATCTACGGCAGTCATCCGTATGCCCACCCGGACTTAGGCTACCCAAACACCGTGCAGAGCATCAGTAGAGAGGACTTGCAGGCATTCCACCAACGTTTCGTTGGTCCTCGAGGAATGATCGTGGCAATCACGGGTGGAGCCGACTCTGAAGAGATCCTACAAGCTTTCGCGCGCACTTTAGGCGCCTGGGAAGCGCCCTCCCAAGAAACTCAGCCACCCATTCCACCTGTACAGCCTATCCGAGCAACCTACCGGGAGCATGTACCCCTCGAAGAAAAAAGCCAGAGCGATTTAGTCATCGGCACCTTTGGGCCTAAAGCCACAGCATCCGATTACTTAGCAAGCACACTAGGCAATGATATTTTAGGCCAATTTGGCATGATGGGGCGTATTGGCGAGAGCGTACGGGAAAAAGCTGGTTTGGCTTACTATGCCTCCAGCTCGCTGGATATGGGCATTGGACCGGTCACCTGGCAAGTTACTGCTGGCGTCAACCCGGAGAACTTGGACCAAGCCATCGCGCTTATTCTTCAGGAGCTGGAGCGCTTCACCCATGAGTTGGTCACAGAAGAAGAATTGGCTGATGTACGCTCCGAGCTCATCGGAAGGTTACCGCTTTCAATGGAATCCAATGCTGGTGTGGCACAAGCACTGCTTAATTTGGAGCGCTTTGGTTACGGGCTGAATTA
>DNSH01000133.1 GCA_003499715.1 Candidatus Mesolinea sp.
TTTCTGAGCCGCAGGAAGGGCAATGCGTGGGTATCTGAAAGGGTTTTTCATCACCAGTACGTTTTTCAGGCAGCGGACCGAGGACGTAAGGGATCACCTCACCAGCACGTTTAACCAGAACTTGATCCCCGATGCGGATGTCTTTCTCGCGGATAAAGTCAAAATTGTGCAACGTGGCTTGTTTGACAATCACACCGCCGATGTTGACCGGTTTAAGGATGGCTAATGGCGTGAGTACGCCCGTGCGCCCGACGTTGACTTGAATATCCAGGAGCGTGGTTTCCACTTCTGTGCCCGGGTACTTAAAGGCAATCGCTCCGCGGGGATCTTTGCCAACATAACCCAAACGCTGGGCTAAAGCCAAGTCGTTAATCTTGATTACCACGCCATCCGCGTCGTAAGGCCACTCATGCCGTGCAGTGGCTTGTTGTTCGCAGATACTGATTGCTTCTTCGATGGTTTTTGCATACCAGCGCAATGGGTTTACAGGGAAGCCTAAAGCCTCAAGGTATTCCAAGGTTTCTCGCTGGGTAGCTGGGGGTGTATCACTGGAGATAAGAATTTGATAGAGATAGATCTTAAGCGGGCGCTGTGCAGTAATTTTTGGATCAAGCTGCCGTAATGAACCCGCAGCAGTATTGCGGGGATTAAGATAGGTCTTTTCGCCGCGCTGGGCAAGCTCAGCATTAAGGCGTTCGAAATCCTTTTTGAAAATAATCGCTTCGCCACGTACCACAAGCTGTGCCGGCGGGATGATATCTCCCTTAATAGGGATGCGTAAAGGAACGGACGGGATGGTTTTTAGGTTCTCGGTGACATCTTCACCAACAAAACCATCACCACGTGTTGCCCCTAAGACGAATAAGCCGTTTTCGTAGTGTAAAACAACGGTAAGCCCATCGAGTTTTGGCTCGAGCACATAATCGGCATGGGCAACTGCAGGGTCGATCTTGAGGATGCGCTCATACCAATCCAAGATGTCTTGCCTGCCAAAACCATTCGCCAAGCTTAGCACAGGTACTGGGTGCTGCACCTTGCGGAATTTTTCCAAAGGAGGACCGCCAGTGCGTTGTGTGGGGGAATCAGGGGTAATGAGTTCAGGATGGGCGGCTTCAAGCTCTTTAAGCTTGTTCATCAGCTGGTCAAATTCATAATCACTAATGATAGGGGAGTCAAGTGTGTGGTAAAGGTAATTGTGATAATTTATTTGTTGTCGGAGTTCTTCAATTTGCTTGCGTACATCTGGATCACTCATACTTTACCTCTGAAAGTTATAAAAGCTCTGAATCCTGCCGCCAGCCCAAATTCACAATGTTCCCGGTGAGATTCGAACTCACATGACCGGCTCCGGGGGCCGATGCCTTATCCATTAGGCCACGGGAACAGCGATTTTTATTATACCTAATTATCAATCAGTTAGCGCCGTAAGGTTTACTGAAGTCGGGCTAACATCTCAGGATACTGGCTCATAAGTTCGGGATGCTTCTGGATGGGACCAGGCAAGATACGCTGGGTTACCGGTATGATATGAATATGCATGTGGAAAACAGATTGCAATGCTTGCCTGCCGTTATTATTAAGTAAATGAATATTTTGAATGCCAAGTTTCTCGTGATAAAGCAGGCAAACTTGTTGAGTTGTCGCGATAACTGCTTTTAGCAGGTCTGGCGGAGTCTCGAAAATATTTTCATAATGGTCTTTGGGCAGCACTAAAGTATGATACGCTGTGATGGGGCCCAAATCGAAAATGGCTAAAGTTTGCTCGTCTTCCCAGACTTTCCAAGAGGGTAGTTCTCCACGCACAATTTTACAAAACACACATTCATCCATAAATAAGTCCTCCTATAAAAATTAGGAATAATACAAACCTATCCGTTGAATATCATACTGCTCTGGCGCTAAGCCAAGCAATGCAAGCAATTCATCCGGTCGCGCGCTGGCTTCTGGGCGGTTGCTCAGACGCAAGTACAACTTGTCCTCTTCCCATTGCAGCGCTTCAACCAGCGGTTTTAGGTCGAACTGTTTATTTCTACGGGTCACTATCAGGTTCGGCTCGTTGAGCAGTTCCTCCAAATTTGCGCACACTGCTGAAACATCAACCCCTGCCTTGAAGCTCACCTTGTATTCGGCTGCTTTTAGACTGGCTTGCAAGCTGGGAAAGTCATTCGATACTTCGGTTACGGATAAAATGCGGATGCCTGTTGGTAAGGCTGAATTGAGTTGCTGTTGGATTAAAGAAGGTTCCATGGGTTGCTCGAGCCAGAAATCCATCATCTCTGCTGACGACGTGAACCCCAAAGGCAAGGCGCTGGCTAAGTTTAGGCGCACTTTGGGGCTAAAACCTTGGCTGTAGCGCAGGGGTAAACCAGAGCGTCGCAATGCGCGTTCTAAAAGTTGCTGCAGGTCCAGATGACCAATGAAGCGCATGTCACCATTCTTAGAAAAGACCGCGCGATAGCGATATTTTGTCTCGTTCATCTAGGGGCACCCCCAGTAGACGTCATCTTGGGTTGGGCGAGTGCTTTCGAAACAATCCAAAATGCCGCAGTTGTAACAGCTATTGCGGCAATCCTCACGAGTACGTTCCGCTTGGCTCAGGCACAGATCAGTGAGCAAGAAATGCTTGCTCACACCTGTCGAGATATGATCCCAAGGCAAGGTCTCATCGAGCGAGCGTTGACGCAATGTGTAGAAATCCGGATCAAGTTCTACGCGAGAAAAGGCATCCTGCCAAGCCTGCAAGTTGAGATGCTCAGACCAGGCGTCAAATTTGGCACCATTCTGCCAAGCCTGCAAAATCACGGCACCTAAGCGCCGGTCGCCACGGGAGAGCCAGCTCTCTACCAGAGAAGCTTCTGGCAGATTGTAGGTCATCTTGAGGTGTGCTTGGTGTGCACCTCGCTTGAGTAAGTCCAGCTTGCTTTGGATATTCTCTGGGGTGTCCATAGGATACCATTGAAAAGGTGTGTGAGCTTTGGGGATGAAGGTGCTAATGCCTAAGTGGATATTAACGCGATTGCCGGCAATTGACCTTCCAATTTTGTGAACCTTGCTCCCTAAATCCAGAATTGCTTGCACATCTTCCATTGTTTCTGTAGGCAGTCCAATCATAAAGTACATTTTGAGGTTAAGCCAGCCGTGTTCAAAGATTGTTCGTGCAGTCTCCAGCAGCACATTTTCATCCAGCGGCTTGTTGATTACAGCACGCAAACGCTCTGTGGCAGCCTCGGGCGCAATCGTAAAACCACCGGCAGGGCTAAGCTCCTTGAGCTCATCCATCAAATCCACAGAGAATGAAGCGATGCGCAGGGAAGGTAAACTGACCCTGACGTGAGAGTCCCTGAATTTGTGATAGATTTCTTCTGTTAGAGGAAGGATTTGGGTATAGTCGGATGAAGAAAGCGAAAGGATGCCAACCTCGTCGTAACCCGTTGCCGCCAAGCCATCATCTATAGCTGTAATGATCTCCTCAACACTGCGCTCGCGCACTGGTCGGTTAACCATGCCGGCATGGCAAAAGCGGCAGCCTCGCGTGCAACCACGCATAATCTCAACTGATAAGCGGTCGTGCACCGTCTGCACATTAGGGACGATAAATTGCGTTATGGGTGGCGGAAGTTTGGGCATAATGCGCTTGACCACAGGAAAGCTCACCTGTTCATTTTGAGGGGTAACCGCTTGGATAGTGCCATCTGGGTTGTAACTTACAGTGTAAAGGCTGGGAACGTAAACGCCAGGGACTTCCGCTAAGGTAGTCAATAAATCCTCACGTGCTGCACCAGAGCGCTTCCACGCTTGGTATGCGTGTGTAATTTCCAAAATCACCTCTTCGCCTTCGCCAATCGCAAATGCGTCGATGAAATCTGCCATAGGTTCGGGGTTATAGCTTGCTTGCCCACCGGCTAAGATGAGCGGATCGGTTTTGGTGCGCTGGTTAGAGAAGAGCGGAATACCAGCCAAATCCAAAATATTAATGACATTCGTATAGATTTGCTCATACGGCAGCGTGATGCCGAGAATATCAAACTCGCTCAGAGGCATTTTGGATTCAAGAGAAAAAAGCGGCAGATTGTGCTCACGTAATTGGGTTTCCATATCAATCCAAGGAGCATAAGCGCGCTCTGCTAAAATATCTGGCTGTCGGTTGAGGATGTCGTAAAGAATGGCTAAGCCTAAGTTGCTTTGTCCAATATCGTAGATATCCGGAAAGACTAACGCTACATGGGTTTCTACTGACTCCCAGGGCTTCACGACCTGATTATATTCTCCGCCGACATAGCGACCGGGTTTTTCCACGCGATATAAAAGGCTTTCAAGCTGTGTTTGCATTGTCAAATGTTTATCCTCAGTAATTAAGATTTTTGAAAGGGTGCCCCTGAACGAACCGGATTAACCAGACTTCCGATCCCATCAATAAAGATCGAGACAACATCGCCATCATTCAGGCTGCCGACGCCGGCCGGCGTGCCCGTGAGGATAATATCCCCGGGCATCAAGGTCATCACGGAGGAGGCGTAAAGCACGAGCTGCTCGATGTTGAAAATCATATCGCGCGTGGAAGCCATCTGCCGCAGGGTTTCGTTCACTCGGCAGGTTATCAGCGCATCCGAAGGGTCAAACTCCGTTTCGATCCACGGTCCGAGAGGGCAAAAGGTGTCAAAGCCTTTAGCACGGGTCCATTGCCCATCGCGTTGTTGTAAGTCACGCGCGGTGACGTCGTTGGCAATCGTATAGCCAAAAATTGCTTCTTGAACCTCATCAGTCTGCAGCCAGCGTGATTTCTTTTTGATCACAACAGCCAATTCCGCCTCATGTTCCACCCTTTGGGATTGGGGTGGGAGGATAATGGATTCGCCAATGGGTAAAAGGGCAGAAGGGGGCTTGAGAAAAAGCAGCGGTACCTCTGGTATGGGTGCATTCATTTCTTGGGCATGCTCAAGGAAGTTACGACCGACCGCTAATATTTTGCTGGGTTGGCAAGGAACCAATAACTTTACTTGAGAAAGCGAGAATTCCGGTTCAAAACGCCGAAACTCGCCAAAGGGATCCCCTTGGATGCGGCCGACTTTATCTTCATAAATCCAGCCATATTCTGGGGGCGTGTATTTTGTTTCGAAGCGAATGATCTTCATAATTAGTGTATAATTATAACGTTCGGGCGGATAGCTCAGTTGGTTAGAGCGCATCTTTTACACAGATGAGGCCGCAGGTTCGAGTCCTGTTCTGCCCA
>DNSH01000053.1 GCA_003499715.1 Candidatus Mesolinea sp.
TGCCGAGGATTAGTGGAGAGCAATTCGATGAGGCGAGTGGTGGTAAGGCGGCTTTGTGCTGCTGCCGTAAGCATCAGGGGCAGGGTAGATTCTAACCCCGGAACACCCGGAGGATTACCTTCAGGCTGCTCTTTTTCCTCTCGCGTATGTGGGGCGTGATCGCTGGCGATGCAGTCAATGGTGGAGTTGAGATGCTGCCAGAGCGCCTCTTGATCTTCAACGCATCCCAACGCAGGGCGCACATCGCCATAAGGACCTAAGCGGGCGGCATCGGCATCCGTCAGGAAAAGATGATGCGGGGTGACCTCGCAGGTCACAGGTAATCCAGACGCTTTAGCTTGCGCAATCAACTCAATTTCGCTCTTTCGCGAAACATGGCAGATATGCACGTGCTTTTTGTACATAGCAGCAAGCCCAATGGCTAAGGCAACAGATTCGCCCTCTGCATGCACGCAAATGGGTTTTGCTGCTGGCCAAACTGAGAAGATTGGCATCAGGTTTGCCAGCCCGCGTACATACAAGGGACCGTAAGTTTGATCCATGTAAATCTTTAGTGCGGGAGCATGCTGAGCCAGAACAGGCAGCTGATCAATGTGGTTGGCTGATGCGCCAGCATATAAAAAAACATCGCACAGACTTTCGCTTTGGGCTCGGGTCTGTGCGCTTTGCCAGCTTTCTAAAGTGACTAATGGCGGCTGGGTGTTAGGCATCGCCAAAAGCATGGTGAAGCCGCCAGCCAAGGCAGCTGCGCTGCCGGTACGGAAATCCTCTTTGTGTTCACCGCCAGGCGTGCGCAAGTGAACATGAACGTCTACCATTCCGGGAAGGATCATGAAAAAGTTCCTTAAAGTAAGCTAAATTATTATATGGTCTTAGATTGTTTTCCGTCAAGCTAAAAGCATAGGTTGAAATAAATATAGGCAGTATGACCAGATCAGTAAAACTAAGCTGATGTAGAGATGGTACCTAAGGAGCCTTCGTTAGCTCAGCGAACATTGCTTGCGTTTCAGCTGAGACAGCGCTACCCAGTTGACGCGTGAGTACCTCTTGGCATTGTTGAAAGGATTGCAAAACCATGGCATGATTTCCAAGTTTAGCGTAAGCCTGCATTAAGTAGCGATATCCCGGTTCCCATAAAGGATCATGTGCAAGCAGGACTTGCGCATAGTCTAATGCTTGGTTAGGTTCGTTTCGGTTGAATGCGTCTTGGATAAGCTCGTCCATGATGCGCAAGTAAAGCTCATGAAAATAACGCTCTTCTAACACATAATATTCTTGGATCGGATCGTTTTCAAAATAGTAGCCACGATATAACTTAGCTGCTTCAGCCAACTGTATCGGATCATGTGTTTTTGCAAGCTCTTCAAACTCCGCTGCATCAATAACAATCCCAGCCTGAGGGTTAAGCATATATTGTTCGGCTCTTCTCAGGATAAAATAGGGTGCTTCCTCGCGAGGCCGTTGTGGTTCCAGTACTTGATTGAGCGTACTTAGGCTGACTTTCAGGTTGTTTGAAGCGGTTTTAGGGTCAGCATCTGGCCAGAGCAATACTGTAATCTGATCTCGACTAAGCCATTTCCCATTTTTTGCAACCAATACCTGCAAAAGTTGGCGAGATTTCTCCCTTTTCCATTCAGAAGCATCAACCATTTTTCTGCCAAGCCACACATTGAATCCGCCAAATGTTTGGATTCTCAGGGTGTACCCCGGGTGGTAACTCAGATGTTGTGCATCCAATTCCTGAAGCAATTGTTGCACAAAATCAGCTCGGATATTCTGTCTGCGGGCTTCCAGCAGAATCGGAATAAAATCTTCCGGGTGGTCGCTACCTAACATTGTGCTGCGGCTCAGTAAGAATTGGTATTGATAGCGCTCAATAAGCGTCAAGGCTTGCTCAATGTAAATACAAAATGAACTCAAATAACCCTGGTGTAAGGCGCAATCCGCAAGCCAGAGAAGTGCTGCCGATCTCGTTAAATTATCCCCTACCTTAGCTGCTGTAGATTCGGCGATGGTTAATTCCTGGCTGGCAGACTCAAATTTCCCAGCCAGTGCCATACTTGCCCCCAATGATATCCTGACAAGTACGCCAATCCATTGGTCTCCAGCACTGTGTGCAATTGAGAGAGCCCGTTCCCCAATTTCACGCGCTTCTGTTAGCCTCCCTGAAAAACCTAAAAGACGGCAAAGCCCCCAAAGTGGTTCGACGTGAATGCGGGCTATATCCACAGAATTGATCGCTTCGTCATAGTAACTGCGAATCTGTTCCATCTCGCTATGGTCAATATCAAAACGGCGCCTCAGTTGTAGGGCGTGACCTAAACGCATGTAGGCAACACTGCGAATAAATACGGAGTGGAAGCGTTGCCCAACCTCAATGCCTTCTTGAGCATAGGCAAGTGCTTTATCGAGCTCCCCAGTGAAGGTATAAAAAAGTGAAAGCAGTAAGGAAGATTCGCGGTGGAAGCGCTGCGGACGGCTAAAAATGTTTGGATTAACCGGAGGTTCTAATTGTTGAATCAACGCGATCCCTTCTTGTATACGCCCGGTACGTAAATACAATCTTGCTTGGATATAGTCGATTTCTTCGCTCTTCTCACGGGAGAGCTCCCGTGCACGATTCAGGTTTTCTTCTGCCAACCACGGCTCACCCTGGTTGACTTCATTTTCAGCTAACTGTGTCAACAATGCGGACATCTCTTCGCGATGCTCAACTGGATCCAAGAGTACCAGAGCTTGCTGTAAAAGCTGGTTCGCGTTGATGGGACGAAGTGTATCTAAATAAACTTGTGCCTGACTACGGAGTGCTAAACTTACCCCCCACGTGTTGCCCGCCAACTGAAACCCGCGCTGTGAGGTGCGATAGTCCTCTAGAGCAAGGTTAAACTTTCCTTTATAACGGTTAATTTCACCGGATAAGTAATTTATATATGGAAAATTATAGCGGATATCAGCTGGAAAATGACTGATCCAAAATTGTAGGCTTTCATGACGGTTGGTACGGATGAAGGAATCTCCAACGCTTTCTAACAAGCGATTGATTTGGGAATAATCCTTTACGTCCAGCAGATGACTGATGGCATCTTCCCAGTTTTGGTGAGCCATATAGTAGCTAGCAATTTTACGGTGGAGTTCGTTTTCCAATGCTGGAGTTTTATGTAAATGACTTTCTAAAAAATTACGGAACATGTGATGATAACGGTATAACCCTGGGCGAATTTGCTCGATGAACAAACCAGAATGGTAGAGGTCAGAAAGAATATCAACACTTTCTTGTGTATCTAATAAAAAATCACAAGCATCAATATCCAAAAATCTTAATATTGAAGTTTTGACCAAAAAATTTTTATACTTAGAGGGTTGTTTTTCCAGCACCTCTTCAGCCAAGTAAGCAAATAAGTTAGCACTTGATTCGCTGCCCTCTTCCAGGATTTGACTCAAAGATTCATCAGGATGATTCTTCATCGCCTGCCAAATCATCTGCAATCCGATTACCCATCCCTCTGTGCGCTGAAATAGCTGCCCCACTTCCTGAGGATTAAGCTTGACGTGGTAGTGCGATTGAAATAACGCCTCAATTTCCTCTGGGGTGAACATCAAGTCGTTCTTGCTTAACATTAATACTGTTCCCTTGGCAATCCATCGGTGCAGGGAAGGGAAATCGATGGGTGTGCGCGTGGAAAAAATTATATGTAATGGAGGCGGTAGATACTCAATGAGCCAATCCATTAAATGCAATACAGGCGACGAATCGGCAACATATTGAAAATCATCAATGATGAGTAAGCAGGGCTCCTGCATTTCGGTTGTGATGCTGTTGACCAGTGCTATTAAAGCTTCTAGTGGGTCAATATCTGGCGTTTTGAGAATACGCAGCGCCTCAGTACCAAGCGGGTGCTCAGTTTGATTAAAGGCAGTGAATAAGTTTGTCAAAAAGAGGGTCTCGTCTCGATCTGTACCAGAAACTGAAAACCAAAAAATAGGCACCTTCAGCTCCGAAATGAAAGAAAGCAAGGCAATGCTTTTCCCATAACCTGTACCAGCATTTAATATAGTGACCGGGTAATTGAGCGCATCACTTAGCAGCTGCGAGACACGCTCCCGATGCAACACATTACTGCGCTGGGCTGGCGGCTTTACTTGACTAAGGATGATGGAGCTGCTGTTAAACATACCTTGGTAAAGATTATCATAAAAAAATGTAAAAAGTAAATTAGCGTAGACTAAATAGCAGAAATAATTTCCGCAGTCAGTTCACACTATATTTTTATTGCTTTAGTTCATAACCCCCATTTTTGTACAAAGAAGTCAGCTAGTTTTTCTCCCACAGTGTACTTTGGCATCCAGGGGAATTCCTGCACTTGCCCATCGGCGCTGATAAAGGTAACCTTGTTCTCGTCCGCGCCAAATACGGGCTGTGGCTGACCTACGTCATTGGCTATGATCAAGTCCAAGCCTTTTTCCTGCAATTTCTTAATCGCATTTTGATAGGTCTGGGTGGTCTCCGCGGCAAAGCCAATCACGAGCATGCCCGGGTTAGAGCGCCGGCGCTCCTCTGAAACGGTGCGCAAGATATCCACTGTGGGAACCAACTCCAAAGTCAAGTCCTGCCCCGTTTTTTTGATTTTTTCTCCGGCTGTGGAGCTCGGGGTAAAATCAGCAACTGCCGCCACGCTAATGAAAGCGTCTTTGTCCTTTAGATGTGTCATTACAGCATCTTTCATCTCAGCCGCAGAAGTAACCTCGATGACTTGTGCACCTTCCGGGAGAGGGAGGTTTGTAGGTCCACTGACTAAGGTAACCGTGGCGCCCTCATCTAGCAGCGCCTGAGCAATGGCATAACCTTGCTTGCCCGAGGAGCGGTTACTGATGTAACGCACAGGGTCTAATGCTTCTTGGGTTGGACCGGCAGTCAAGAGGATACGCTTACCCGCCAGCCTACCATTCTTGCCCAACAAGAAACGCACACGGGAGAGAATGGTTTCCGGCTCGGCAAAGCGGCCCAAGCCGACCAAACCGGAGGCTAAGTGGCCCGGTTTTGGCCCAATGAACTCAGCTCCTCGTTCTTTGAGCATTTGTACATTTTGCTGGGTGGCAGGGTGGGCATACATGCCGGCATCCATGGCTGGGGCGAGCACCAAGGGGCAGGTAGCTGCTAGAGCCGTCACGCTCAGCAGGTTATCCGCAATGCCATGGGCAAGTTTGGCGAGGGTGTTTGCGCTCACAGGAGCGATGAGTACCAAATCTGCTTCGTGGGCTAACCCGATATGCACCACATGTCCTTCGCGAGCCCATAAATCCTGATCAAGATAAGCTTTTCGGCCGGTTACGGTTTGAAAAGTGAGCGGATTGATGAACTGTGTGGCGCTCTCCGTTAGGATGCAATCTACTTTCGCACCAGCTTGAGTCAATTTGGAAGCTAAAATTGCTGCTTTATAGGCTGCGATGGAGCCAGTGACGCCTAAGATGATGTGTTTCCCCGCGATGGGATTGCTCATGGATGCATCCTTTCCCAGATCAAATAGAGGCCTTCCAGCGTGAGCCAAGGGTCAATTACATCGATGCTGGTAGTGTGGTTACAGACCAGAGGTGCCAGCCCACCCGTGGCGATCACTTGGGTATCCTCTCCAAGCTCAGTCCGAAAGCGAGCGACCATGCCTTCCACCATAGCGATATAACCCCATAACAAGCCGGATTGCATCGCTTGGGTTGTGTTACGCCCAATCACATGCTCAGGGAGCTGCAAATCCACCTTAGGCAGCTTGGCAGTATGGCTTACCAGTGCATCTAGTGAAATGCCCACCCCAGGAGCAATCGCTCCGCCGAGGTAGTTGTAATCGCGGTCGATGGCATCAAAGGTCGTTGCAGTGCCAAAGTCCACCACACAGGCGGGTAAGCCGTATTTTTTCTCCACCACAACCGCATTGACCAAACGGTCTATGCCAACAGCTTGGGGTGGATCGTAGCGATTGATAATAGGCTCACAATGCTGACTTTCGATGATAGTTGGGGATTTTGAAAGGTAATCCTGACAGGCTGTTTGCAGGTGAGAGGTAAGCGGTGGCACCACCGAAGCTAACACGACGTCGCTAAGCTCCTCCAGGTGTAAGTCGCTGCTCCGGAAGAGACCTAGCAGCTGCAAGCCGTATTCATCCGGCATGCGCGCAGAGTCACTCGCCAGGCGCCAATGATAGGTCAGCTGGTCGCCTTCGAAGATGCCTAAGGTGATATTGGTATTGCCAATATCGATTGTCAACAACATTTCAGTTTGCTCTAATAATGTACCTACTATTCATTGCGTTAGAACATAGCCAACTAAATGCTACGCCCCAGCATTTTTCTCATTGATCTCTTTTAAAAGATTTTCGAGCATTTCCTTCGTTAAGCCAGCATCTTTTGCTTGGGGGATATCTAGGAGCGATTCTAAGCTCTTACCTTTTACAAGCCTAATTAAAGGGTTCTTTGCTAATCCAGGAACATATTTTTCGATAACCTCCACTGCCTGAGGGTCTTTCAATAAATCACCTAATTTGGTCATTAAATCGTATTTCATTTTTCTCCTTGATTCTTGTTGATTATTCTTCACTAACCTGCCAGGCCTGGCAGGTCACCAAAGGTACGTGCTGAGTGCACGGCGTTCAGGATGGCCTCAGCGACCACCCGGGCTGCATAAGCCGCAACCAGGTTAAAGTCTGCCGGCACTATGCGGGTTGAAATCCCAAAAATCGTATCGCCATCGAACATGGTATGGGCTGGCCGCACGGTCATAGCAATACCGTCTTGTGCCATTTGAGCTAGCTTGTTAACCTCTTCCTTGGTCAGCTTGGCGTTGGTGGCTATCACGCCAATGATGGTATTTGCGCCAACGGTTGGACTGCCTTGAACATGTCTGGCAAATTCTTCTCTTGCCAAGCCTTGCATGAAGTCCAAGGTGCTGATCGGTTGGCCAGTCTCTGGCGAGCGCAATCCGGCGATTTGTTGCCCGTTTGCTGGGTCAAATATATCGCCAAGAGCATTTACTACCATTAATGCGCCGATGTATAAACCAGGTACGATCTCCATGCTGGCAGTACCAATCCCGGATTTCATCGCGTGCTCCAGACCAAGGAGCTTGCCTACGGTTGCGCCAGCACCCGCTCCTACGTTGCCAACCTCACAAAAGTGCCCGGCATTCAAGCAAGCATTGTACCCCATCGCAGCGTCCGGGCGTGCGGGCGGCGTCGTCACACCTAAGTCAAGGATGACAGCGGCTGGAACGATGGGCACCACACCATTTTCAATGGGAAATCCACGCGCTTTCTCCTCCAGATAGCGCATCACGCCCCCGGCTGCGTCTAAACCATAAGCCGATCCGCCTGTGAGCAAGATCGCGTCTATGTAGTTGACCATGTGCATGGGGCGGAGCAAATCGGTTTCGCGCGTGCCTGGTGCTCCGCCGCGCTGATCTACGCCAGCGATAGCAGGGTGCTCAAATAAGATGACGGTACAGCCAGAAAGTCCGCTTGTGTGTTGGGCATGCCCAACTTGGATTCCCCCCACATCAATAAGGGAATTGGTGTTTTCCATAATCCACCTTTCAGTATTAAATACTTATAGTGAGTATAGCACGTCAAAAACTGTTCGTTTGTTAAATTTATTAAATGTCAAGGCTAAATAGAAATGTCCTAATGCTGGCAATTTAGAAATGTCCTATTCAGTTGATAAAGTTGTCAGGATGGGTTTGCCATTGATCTTC
>DNSH01000068.1:0-2005 GCA_003499715.1 Candidatus Mesolinea sp.
TCGCTAATCATCTGAAAGATATCAGCATCTGGGTTCCAGTGCTCTGGGAAGCGCAGCTGTGCCAATTCGCGCATGCCCCGTGCGCTGGCAAAGCCTGTTAACGATCCGGGCTTGCCAAACCCTGCGGGACCATCCTCACTGAGCAGAAGTTTGCCTAACTGACCAGATGTCCCGCTGCTACTTCGGTAAAGTTGACCTGCAGTTAATATCCCCACGCGGACGACTGGATCCAGGCTGATGAAGACAAAATCGTGCGTTTTTTGGCCAGCGCCAAAGTAGTACTCAGCCAAAGCGCCAGCGTTTGCTTTTTGTTCAACTGTAACTGGCAGGTTAAAGCGCACCGAAAGCTGCGTCCGCACAGGTTCCTGCTTCCATTCGGGGAAGTCTTCCGCAGAGAGAACCACACCACTTTCAAAATCAAGGTTACCAGAAACAGCGACTGAAACGCGATCTGGCAGCGGTAAGTGTTGAGCTTGTGTTAGTGTGAGGAGCTTATCTGCTTGGAGCATGATAAGCTCGAGGATGGCAGCAAAACTTGCATCAGCGGGTGTAGGGACCGCCAAGCGTTCATAGACTATGCCATTTGGGCTGCCGTAAACCACCAGCAGCTTCTCGCCATCCAGATTAATCCCGAGGATATTATTGGAAGAGGACCCTTGACGTGGTTGTGTGGAGCGAAGCATAGTAAAGAGGATTATATCGCTGAAAAAGCACGAGAATAAAAAAATCCCCTGGCAGGTTCCAGGGGATTTGACGAAAAAGCTAAAGTTAGATCTTCCCACGCATGCGCGGGTCAAGCACATCGCGGAGAGTGTCACCAATCAAGTTCCAACCCAACACAAACAAGGTCAAAACAAGACCCGGAAAAACAACAATATACCAGTACTTATCCAAGCTGGTGATCCAATTGCGCGCAAAGCTGAGGATTTGACCCCAGTCGGCGTAACCAATTTCCGTGCCAATGCCTAAGAAGGAAAGAGCCGCAAAGCTAAGCACCACATCACCAAAACCGAGGGTGGCTAATACGAGGGTAGGATAAATAGCGTTGGGCAGAATGTGCTTGAACAAGATGCGTCCGTTCTTCAAACCAGAGGCTCTGGCTGCCAGAACATAATCGCGTTCCTTAATGGAAAGGATATCCGAACGGATAATCCGGGCGTAACCCATCCAACCGAAAGTTATCATGGCGATCATAGGTGGCAGCAAGCTGCGTCCTAAAATCGGCGTCAGCACTGCTGAAAAAATCAGCGCCATCATGATGTAAGGCAGGGTCATGAAGATATCCGTAAGCCGCATGATAACATTATCGACACCCCCGCCATAATATGCGGCAATCGAACCCATAATGATGCCAATGAGGACTGTGGCGATCACGACGATGAAACCGGTTTCAAACGCAGTGCGGGTTCCCCAGATGACGCCATAGAAAATGTCATATTGCCCTTGCGCTGTCCCTAAAAGGTGCACCCATTCTTCATTTCCGGTGACGGCTTTATACCAAAAAGGTATTTCGGGTACATTTTTAGTCCACGGAGATCCAGGGGCTCTCGGTTCACCCATAAAGCCATCCCGCGGCATTTTATAAGGGTCATTCCCGACAGGAGGAGCGATGACAGGTGCAAAGATGGCGATGAGGATGAAGATGAAAATCAAGATCATCCCAATCACAGAGGTGGGGGTTTTAACCATCCCCTGAAGAATGCGATAAAGATCCGTTCCGACAGTTCTCTCTAACCAACCCACTTTTTTCGTTGAGCAGGTTTCCTCCAGGAGGCGGTTATCACCAGTAGGAATAGTGGTATTTTGCGTGGTCATGCAGGGCTCCTTAAGTCAATCTAACGCGCGGATCAATAAACGCGTAAATTACATCAACGATTAAGTTTGAGAGAATAAGAATAGTGCCGGTGAAAATTGCCAATCCCAAGATCGTGACAACATCCAGCTGTGCAGCGGCATCAGCAGCAGCTTTCCCGATGCCTGGATAATTGAAAACTGTTTCGGTGAT
>DNSH01000068.1:2183-3212 GCA_003499715.1 Candidatus Mesolinea sp.
GGTCGGGCGTGATGGTTAATCACATCGCTTTCTTTCAAACCCTTGGCGCGTGCAGTTACCACATAATCCTGGCGCAATGTTTCCAACATTGAGGAACGCGTTACACGAACAAAAACTGCCCAGTTGATATAAGAAAGGGTGATGATCGGCATGATCATGTGCCGCAGGGCATCCCATAAAACGTCAAAGCGTAGATTCAAGATAGCATCAATGGTAAGCAGGTGCGTGTATTGCTTAAGCTCACCTGAGTAGATAAGTGCTGTTACCCAGTTAGATTGTTTCCCGGGCATAAACCAGCCCGCTCTAGCGTAGAGCAGCATTAAGAGGAGCAAACCAAACACAAAGGTTGGGAAGGAAGTTCCAATAATACTATAGACGCGTGCTGCTTGGTCGAAGAACTTATTTTGATTAACAGCTGCTTGGACGCCCATCCAAATGCCTATGGAAAGCATAGGGTAAATCGTCCAGAGGGCTAAATCCACCGTGTTCGGGAAGCGCTCCTTGACGATGTCAATCACTGGCTGAGAAGCAGTCCGTGAATATCCAAAATCTCCATAAAGGATGCCGCCTTGGCGTTCACCTGTAATTGGGTCAATGACGCCAGTCAACCAGCGCCAATATTGCACATATAAAGGTTGATCCAGCCCATATTGTTTGATGACAGCTTGCACTTGCTTATCGTTTTTAGGGAAATCCTTGATGTACAAAGCGGAGCGTTCCACCGGTCCCAAGAGTTGCAGCATGCCAAAAATGATAATAGTGACACCAAACAGCAATAGCGGAACCATAAGTAAGCGACGAATAATGTAATTGGTCATACTCTACCTCTCACTTCTTTTACCTTTCGGTGTGAACAGAAAGGATTTCTGTGCACAGCGTAAGCTAAAAAACTGAGGGATTTGCGGGAGCCCCGCGGGGCTCCCGCAATTTGTATCAGTCTCTTACCTGATCAAACTTCTACTGAATGTAGAAATTGAACAGAACAACATCTTGCTGCAGACCTGGGCGGCCAAAGTACAAGCGCAACGG
>DNSH01000068.1:3401-3873 GCA_003499715.1 Candidatus Mesolinea sp.
ACTGGAACCGGAGCGTCGTAAGTATTGGTTTCTGCGTTGTAGATTGCAATTTCAGCAACCAACGGGTCAACCTGAGCGCGCTGTTCAACCGGAACATCCATGAAGTCGACATCACCAGCCTGCAGCATAGCAAAGCGGGTACCAAATTCTGGGATGATCTTGATGGCAGCAGTCTGAACCTTAGCTGGCTCACCCCAATATTCATCGAATCGAGTCATCACAATTTCTGTGCCCTGAGTCCAGTGATCTAGCTTAAATGGACCAGTACCATTGGCAATTGGGGTGAAGGGATCTTCAGCATCGGTAATGGCATAGTGGTTCTGCCAAGTATCGCAGCTCCCATCCCAGCCGCCATTCTCAACGACCCATTGCATATTCATAATGGAGCCCCAGCCATTAGCAATAGTTGCCAGGAAAGGTCCCCAAGGTTGGGCAAGGGTCATGGTTACTGTGCCAGCTTCGTCATCTGCAA
>DNSH01000144.1:0-7712 GCA_003499715.1 Candidatus Mesolinea sp.
TTCCAAGTGAAGGAGTATTTCAACCCGAAGCGCACGTCAAGCAATACTTGCTTAGGAGTCACTGCCTGGTTGGCATCCACCCGTTTGGGTTGTGGTACTTTCACCAACAAAGCGAGCAAGCCAATCGCCAACATTGCCGTCACGATATCCACCATCAGGACTGCATCAATCTCGAAGGCTGCTAGCAGTGCTGCTCCTAAAGGCGGGCTAACGATATTGATGACACCATATAGCGCCTGATTTACACCACCCAAACGGGAATATTGCTCAGGTGGAACCATCAACGTGGTAGAAGCGCTCATCGCCGGCATCTGAAAAGTGCCAAAAAGCGAGCGCAGGAACATGGCTAAGTAAATATGCCACACCTGAATGCTTCCCATCATAAAGGACACCATCAACGCAAGTGTGGTCAAAGCAACAAGTAAATCCGAGACGATCATCACTGCCTTACGGTTTAACCGGTCCACCACCGCGCCGGAAAATGGCCCCAAGAAAACTTGTGGTAGCAAAGCCACCAGAGTTGCCATCGCTAGCACGGTAGCTGAGCCAGTTTGGTCGGTTAGGTACCAGACCAAGGCAAATTGCACCAGCCCGCTGCCCAGGAGCGAAACTGCCTGCCCGATCCACATGGGCAGATAGTTCCGCAGCCATTTACGATCGGTTGTTTTAGGTATTTCCGCACTAGGCTGGTCCATACATCCACCTTCTTTTATCCGCTAGGGTCACAAGAGGCATTACTGCCCACATTATAACTGGGCAAAATGAAACAGCGCACAGTTTAAGCACATATACCCTCTTTTTTATGTAACCCTTTAAGCTTATTTCAGCACCATCTGGCGGTATAATTTAGATTTAGAGGAGCAATAATCACGCAATGAGCCGCAAAGATCTCACCGATGCATATATTCAAAAATATCCTTACCCCCGCCGGCGCCTTATCCGTAGAACCTTACAAGGGCTGCTCTCAGTAGCTTCCGCAGCGCTCACAGAGTATCACATCGAGGGTAAAGAGAACCTCCCCAAAGAAGGACCACTTTTGATCGTCAGTAACCATTTTCATTTTTTAGATAGCATAGGTCCTATCCGCACTACAAACTACTTCCTAGAATTTATTAATGATTTAGAAATGCCCAATGCGCCGCCTTCGATGCGCTTTTTACCGAGCCTGTGGGGTACGCTAAAAATCTTGCAAGGTTCACCGAATCTGGAATCTATGCGCGCCGCCGAAGCCATACTATCCCAAGGCGGAGTTTTAGGTATCTTCCCTGAAGGGCATGTGCACCCAGCACCCTTAGGCAAGCCATTGCCAGGTGCTGCATATTTAGCTTTGCGTTCTGGCGCTCCCATTTTACCCATTGGCACCTATAGTGAGGATAGTTGGGATCTCTTCGGTACCATGCGCAAGAAGAAGCGCCGCGCACGCGTTATCAGTCGTATCGGCAAGCCTTTTGGTCCCTTAGCCAATGGTTCTCTCAGCAAAGTGCCGCTGCGCGAAGAGGTCAAAGCTGCTGGCTGGGAGATCATGAGCCACATTGCCGAATTACTTCCTCGTCATGCTCGCGGAATCTATGCGCAACCCCGAGAAGAAACTTTTGCCTAAACCAAAAAAGCCTCGCTTATTTACACAATTTAAATATTTATCTGATACGATAAAGCAGTTTAAATAATATTAATGAAGTGTTGGCATTATGGAATATAAGGATTACTACAAAATATTAGGTGTTAATAAAAATGCTACAGATGCGGAAATCAAATCGGCTTTCCGCAAGTTAGCTCTTCAATACCATCCGGATAAAAACCCGGATAACCCTCAGGCTGAGGAGATGTTCAAGGAGGTCAACGAAGCCTATCAGGTGCTCTCTGACCCTGAAAAACGCCGCAAGTACGATCAATTTGGCTCCCAGTGGCAGCAATATCAATCCGCCGGCGGCCGCCCTGAGGACTTCAACTGGGGTGACTGGCAATATCAACCTGGCAGCGGCACAAGTTACCGCACCGTGTCTCCTGAAGAGTTCGAGGAAATGTTCGGCGGTTTGGGCGGCATGGGAGGGTTTGGAGGTTTCTCTGATTTCTTCGAGACCCTCTTTGGTAGCGGCATGGGCGGAGCTGGCTTTAGCGGGCAGCCCGGTCAGCGCAGCACGCGCACAAGCACCCGCCGCACGCAACGCCCTACCCGCTCGCAAGACGTGCAGCACGAAGTCGAAATTACGCTGGAGGAAGCTCACAACGGCACTACGCGCTTGCTCCAATTTGAAGGCGGCAGGCGCATCGAAGCCAAAATTCCACCGGGTGTGGATACCGGTTCACGCGTGCGCCTCAGCGGTCAAGCCGACGGGGCAGACCTGTACCTGCGAATCAAAGTGCTGCCGCATCCAAGCTTCACGCGCAAGGGTGATGACCTGTATGTACACGTCCCAATTGACATCTACACCGCCATCTTGGGCGGCGAGGTGAGCGTGCCCACCTTGGGCAAGCCAGTGCGCCTAACTATTCCAGAAGGAACCGATACAGGCAAGACCTTCCGCTTAAAGGGCTTGGGGATGCCTAATCTCAAGGATCCGCAAAAGAAAGGCGACCTTTACGCCACGGTCGAGATCCACATTCCGCAGCAGCTAACCAGCGCAGAGAAGGACAAATTCCGCGAGATCAAAAATATGCGGCACGCATAGGCAGAATTTTTCCAGCTCCCGACGGTTTGATAGGCGCTTTTGTGAGTGATACCAATGGTCGCTGGTTAAAAACTTCGCAAGGTATAATAGCCCTATGAATTCTGGCGATACCACACCACTGAGAGTCATCACCGTCTTTTCCGGCTCTGCGGACTCACTTGACGAGGGTTATATCCAAGGCGCTTGGCGGTGTGGTGCCTGCCTGGCTCTCCGTGGTATCACCCTCGTTTATGGAGCTGGCAAAACCGGCTTGATGGGAGCTGTAGCAGACGGAGCCTTAGCCTGTAAAGGTGAAGTCATCGGCGTCATCAACGACGGGTTGAACACTCCAGAGCTTGCCCATGCCGGTTTGACACGATTAGAAGTCTTCCCGGACTTAGCTCAACGCAAAGCGCGCATGCTTAGCCTTGCCGAAGGCTTCATCTGTCTGCCAGGCGGCTTTGGCACCTTCGATGAGCTCTTCGAAGCCCTCACCTTAGCACAGTTAGGTGTGCACCACAAGCCCATCGGCTTACTCAATCTGCAGCATTATTTTGATCCTCTTCTTGGTTTAATTGACCATAGCATTCATGAGCACTTTATTTACCCGGAACATCGCGAGTTGTTCCTCTGCACTGACGACGCTGATAAGCTTTTAGATCTGATGCAAACTTACCAGCCTCCTCAAAACCTTAACCGCTGGGTGGAGCGCCCTTCATGACCTCCTCCCCGATCCGCGCCTTTTTCATCGACCTGGACGACACCGTCTACCCAGCCTCCTCCGGGGTTTGGCCACTGGCTGGTGAACGCATGGTCACTTATATGCACGAGGTGCTGGGCATCCCCTTGGCAGAAGCTCCAGCCTTACGGGAGCGCCTCTTCCATACTTATGGCACCACCTTGCGGGGGCTTCAACACGAATATAGCGTAGATATGGATAATTATTTACGTTATGTCCACGACATTGATCTACCCACCCTCTTGCAGCCAGATGCCGAGCTGCGTCAGGCCTTGCTGCAGCTGCCACAACCCAAGTGGATCTTTACGAACGCCAGCCGCGAGCACGCCCAAAATGTTCTTGGCGTAATGCAAGTTGCCGAGTGCTTCGCCGGCATCATCGATATCCGCGACGTGCAACCCTATTGCAAGCCCGATCCAGCTGCCTACCAGATTGCCCTAAAGCTTGCTGGCAAGTACGCGCCGCAAGAAACCCTCATGGTGGATGACCGCAAGGAAAACTTGGACGTTGCAGCCAGTTTAGGCTTCCAGACCGTGTTGGTTGCCGATCAGCCTCAGAACGGCTATCAAAGCATCCGCCGCTTAGCAGACCTCCCGAGTATTGACTTAGGAAGTTTGTTGAATAAAGATGGAGATAGAATTTAATTAACTTTGTCACGCATAGAATTAAAAATTTACTATGACGAACAGCGTATCAGCAACCTTTCCCCTCTTGCTCCCCTTCCTCGGCAGGAAAATCCATTTAAAAAAGGCCCGCATACTGCTGAAGAAGGGTAGGAGTCAGAGCACCTGTAACACATTATATTTGGCTTATAGGCAATCGGGTTCGACCATTT
Organism: Candidatus Mesolinea sp.; assembly: GCA_003499715.1. Lineage (GTDB taxonomy): Bacteria > Chloroflexota > Anaerolineae > Anaerolineales > Anaerolineaceae > Mesolinea. The sequence continues at coordinate 4,223 of DNSH01000144.1, forward strand.
CAATTCTTAAATAACGAACAATCATCATTAATAAGAATTAGGAGATAAAAGTATGAGACTGCATAAAAATGCAGCCCTTATGCTAATATAAATCAGATATCAACTCTATATAATATTTATCTCAAAATAATCGGAAGCCAATTAAAATCTTCGATATTAATCGGAAAACCCTCAAATGTACCTTCCTCCCCTGGATCATCAGAAATTGGCTCAGGTGGATTTATCTCGTCATTAAGATTGTGCAATGTATTAATTTGATTATTTGGCGCAACAATCAAATAGCTGCCAAATATTTTGTCAAAATCGTAATATACCCACTTACCGCGATCGCTTTTTGGGTCTGTGGAATTTCTAAAATAATTATTGTCACAAGAATGGCCACTTGGATCTAATTCTTCACAGGTTTTGCCTTTCCATTCACCTGCTGGATCATAGACAATGACTCTTCTAAATACGCCGTCTTCCTGATAACCAACCACTACGATAAAATGACCAGATAGTGTCATGCCCCGCGTCCGAATAATCACAGAATGATTGCTATCGATCTGATCTTTAATCTTGGTCCATCCAGCATCACGACTCAAAGGACCATATTCTCTTGCAGATGCACCTTCCTTTTTGAGTGCGTTTACCATCAAATAAACATAGGCTGAACCATCCTTCAAGACTTTCGGATACATTTCTATCGCTTTGGCTGAAAGACTAGCGTATTCTGTTGGTATCAGGCCTTCCATGGCTAACACCATGGTCATACTTGCTGAACTGCACATGCTATTTCCAGCTGGTGGATTCAATGATCGCTGATTCAAGTAGACTCTATTAGTCACCCAATTTTCCACTACCTCAGGAATGCCTAAGGACTGCAAATAAATAACAAATATAACACCCCCTAAAAACTCAACTCTAGTTCCATCCGAACCCACCACATCAATCCGCAGAGAAATTAGCTGAGTGTTCAAGCTATCAGGAATAAACCATGTCATCGAGAAAGGTTCAGTTGTGTCCATCCCAATTAAGTGCCAAGCGCCATCCCACTTGGCATAAAACTCCACCTGAGCCACACTCTGACCCAAAAAGTAATCAACTGAAGCTGTGATTGACAAATCAGTTGGGCCAGTAACAGATAAACTAGTAGGAGATGTGATGGAACCGACAGCTAACGGGTAAGCATAGGCCGCGCCTGAACGTTCTAAACCATTGTTCGTTTGATCACCGTTGACTCCTGTTGCATTGCTGTCTTCTTGTTCAGCACCAATAAAAATAGTTTCATTATAGATCTCTACAGATCCGCCAAAATTGTCACCTTGTTCTGAATTTGAAGCTTTGATGTACGCTTTTTGACTCCAATCTATATCTTTGTAGAAGAAGTAGACCGCCCCAGAATCCACTGCGCTATTATCATCGTCGTTCCCATTCACACCCACAGCATTACTGTCTTCACGCATCCCACCCACTACTATTGAATAACCTGAAATCTTGACAGAGTAGCCGAACCAATCACCTGCATCTGTATTGGAAGCTTTCAGATATGCCTCTTGCAGCCAAGAGTCGCCGTGTCTTCTAAAGACATAAGCCGCTCCAGAATTCTCAGCGTTGTTATTTGATTGATCACCATCCACACCAGTTGAACTGCTATCTTCCAAAAAAGCACCCACTACACAAATATCACCAAAAATATCCACAGAATGACCAAAACGGTCGTCCGTTTCACCATTTGAAGCGGATAGAATCGATTGCAGAGTCCAATCCGAACCTTCCTGTATAAAAACATATGCAGAACCTATCGATTCAATCCCTGTGGTGGAAACATAATTATCTTCAGAACCAATCACAACAGTAGAACCAGAAATAGCTACTGAACTACCAAAATAGTCATATTTTTCGATGATGGGAGCTTTCAGGTAAGTTTGCTGAGTCCAAACATTATCTTGTCTTGTGAAAATATAGGCTGCTCCGGCGTTTACAGCTGAATTATTATATGGATCCATATTCGCACTATCTTCTTGGGAAGCGCCAATGACAAGCACATCGTTTTCGATATCGATCGAACAGCCAAAATTATCACCCGAATTTATGTTATCAGGCTGAATGCGAGCTTGTTGGGTCCAGGTGGTTCCAATGCGAGTAAAAACATACACTGCACCAGTCATTGTACCAGACATCTGGGCTGAGGCAACGATGGTATCTCCAGAGATGGCAACATTTGAGCCTAAATAATCATAGTACGCTTCATTAGAACTATGAAGAATAGCTTGCTCAACCCATGAATTACCTTCTCGAACAAAAACATAGACCGCACCAGTATTATATCTATCTGAAGCGGAGCTCCCATCCTCATTGGGTGCTCCAACTACAAGAGTATCTCCAGAAACCGCTATTGAGTATCCAAACGCATCTCCTCTGCCTGTATTCGAGGCTTTAAAATACGTTGATACAAATTCGGAAGTAATTACTGATTGATAAATATGATTCTGGATGAACAAAGTTGATGACTCTTGTTCCTCAATAAAAGTAGAATAAAGTGTATCTTCAATAGTTGAGGTTGGACGAGCTTCTATCGGGGTAGTTGGAACCACGAAAGTAAAAAATGCTAAACAGGCAAATACTCGGAAGATGCTTGGTTTCATTTGGCTCCTTATATGCGTGGCAACGTACCAGTTTTTGTCATTATAACATGAAAGTCAGGAGGAAAACGGATTATTAGAAATACTAAGGGGTGTGGATCAAATTCAAATTAACTATGAGAAGTGTTCCTGAAGATAGATAAACTGAGTAAAATACCCTAAGGCAATTTCATAGTATCGAAATTCCACCTCAACAACAATTTTACACCAATAAGACAGTAAGGATTCTTAGAAATTCCTGTGGAATTCTGCAGCGATATACAATTAAATAAAAAGTTAATCTGCTTAAGGTACACTTATATCCTAAAGAAATAAATGGGAGCAATTATGCAACAAAATAAAGTCCTGAAAACAATCTTATTCGTTATATTGGCAATCGTCGTAGCCGCTGGATTATTCATGGGCGGTATCGTTTTTGGAAACCAACTCCCCACCGGTATGGTCCAATCTGCTTTTCGCGGTCAAACGGAAACAACTCAACCCACCGAAGTGGTCACCGACGTCTGCACAGGTTACGCCAGCACCAGCACGCCGGCAGAGCTAAAGACACTCTTTGCGCCCTTCTGGGAAAGCTGGCAGCTGCTGCACGAGAATTTCGTCGACCAACCCCTAGATGACGTCGCTCTGATGCGCGGCGCCATCCGCGGCATGCTTGCCGCAACTGGCGATAAACATACCTCATACATGGATCCAACAGAGTTCCAACAAGCCAATGCCAGCATGGAAGGCGAATACGAAGGCATTGGCGCATGGGTGGATACCACCGGCGATTACTTAAAGATCATTGCCCCGATGAAAGGCTCACCTGCCGAAGCAGCTGGCTTGAAAGCCAATGATGTGGTTATTGCTGTGGATGGTGAAGACCA
>DNSH01000144.1:7843-11970 GCA_003499715.1 Candidatus Mesolinea sp.
GACCTGGTGCTGCAGAAGATTTTAGGCCCAGCCGGCGAGCCGGTTACCCTAACCATCCGCCGTGGCGATGAGACGCTGGATGTAACCATCGTGCGCGCCAAAATTAGTGTGCCCGTTGTTGATTACCAAATGCTTGAAAACGAGATTGCTTACGTCGCGCTTACTACCTTTAACGATCAAGCCACTGAACAGCTTCGTGATGCTCTCGATGAGCTCATGGCGCAAAACCCCAAAGGCTTGATCCTCGACCTGCGCAATAATGGCGGTGGTTACCTCTCTACAGCTATCGAAGTCGCCTCGGAGTTTATCCCTGATGGTGTCATCATGTACGAAGAATACGGTGATGGCACCCGCGAAGTTTACAACGCCAAACGAGGTGGACGCGCTACCGAAATTCCCTTAGTCGTTCTGGTGAACGAAGGCACCGCATCTGCTTCAGAAATTGTTGCCGGTGCCATTCAGGACCATGGCAGGGGTAAGTTGGTTGGCACGCTAACCTATGGTAAGGGTTCGGTGCAAAACTGGATTCCGCTCTCCACCGAAGATAGCGGTGTGCGCATTACGATTGCACGCTGGCTCACCCCCAACGGAAAGCAAATCAACAATGTTGGCTTGACGCCGGATGTCGTGGTCGAAATGAGCGATAACTACGTTCAAACGCCTTCAGATACAGACATCGAATCAATTGAGTGGCACGATACACAGTTGGAAGCAGCCATTCAGCTGCTCTTAGAACAATAACAACATAAGGAGTTTCAATGTATTACTATTTCATCTATATGTTACCTGCGCTAATCCTCTCTGTGGTTGCGCAGCTATATGTAAATTCCGCTTATAGCAAATGGAGTAAAGTACGGAATTACCACAACCTTACGGGGACAGATACTGCAGAGCAGCTGATCTCGCGCTTAGGGATGAACGATATTCGCCTCAAGCGCACGCGCGGCACGCTCAGTGACCATTACGATCCACGTAACCACACCTTAGCCCTTTCGGAAGGAGTGGCTGACCAGCCTTCCGTAGCCGCAATGGCAATTGCAGCGCATGAATTAGGTCACGCCCAACAGGAACGCGATGGATACGGTCCCTTACGCTTACGTAGCGCGCTCGTCCCCTTAGTCAATATCGGCTCAACCTTTGGCTGGATCATGCTGCTTATCGGGCTGATGCTTCAGCTTGGCGGTTTAGCACAGTTAGGCGTAATCCTCTTCTCGGCTGGCTTAGTCTTTTCTTTGGTTACCTTGCCGGTCGAACTGAATGCTTCGAAACGCGCTAAGCAAATGCTGGCAGAAAACGGTTTAGTCGTGAATGAAGAAGAGAAAAAGGGAGTGGCGAGTGTTCTAAATGCCGCCGCGCTCACTTACGTGGCTGGTTTAGCTACTTCCCTCTTGCAGCTCATGTACTTTGCAACGCTGGCGCGTGGTGTTGGGCGTAGGAGCTAACCTTCATATTCTCAAACAAAGCCTTGTTTTCACCAGGGCTTTGTTGTTTAATTGACAACTTTTGTCCAAATTTTCCACTTCCATACATCCTATGGGTATAATCCTTGTCAATAATAAAAAAAAGGAGACCTTTATGTCACAGACTCCTCCCCGTTGGGACCTGAGCAATATTTACGCATCTTTGGATGACCCTAAACTCCAAGCGGATATGCAAGCAGTCATTGACCAGACGCAGCAGTTAGCTGAGTTTTATCAGCAAGAACTTGCTCCACTGGCGGTTAAAGAGCTACTTTCGAGCGAAGTACTCGCCCAACGCTTAAACAAGCTTGTGGATGAACTCAACACATTGCTCGAAAAGGCTTACACGATCGGTGCGTACCTCTATCTCAACATCAGTACAAATTCATTTGATAAGCAAGCCGAACAGATGCTTTCTCGCTTTCAAATCGACATGGTTCCCTTGGAAAACCTCCTTGTGCAGCTGCGCAAGTGGTTAGGCGAGGTGCAGGAAGCTTTGCCAGCAGCATTGCATCACCCAGGCAGCGCTAACCAACACGCATTCTTCTTGCTGGAAGAAGCGGAGCAATCCCGCTATTTAATGTCTGAAGCTGAGGAAATGTTAGCTAACGAACTGACCCTCTCAGGCGGTACGGCATGGGGTCAGCTGCAAGGCGTGCTTACTTCCCAAAAGACTGCTGAATTCGAGTTGGAAGGCGAGGTGCAGCAGCTGCCCATGCCTGCGCTGATCAACCTGCGCACTCACCCTTCTGCTGAGGTGCGCGAACGCGCCTACCAAACCGAAATGACCGTTTGGGAAGAGCTCAAGGAGCCTCTAGCTGCGTGCCTCAATGGCGTCAAAGGCGAAAGCATCACGCTGGATAAAAAGCGCGGCAGGCGCAACAGCCTGCATGCCTCGCTCGATCTTTCCCGCATCGACGAAGAGACTTTGCCAGCCATGTTCTCTGCTGTGCGCGCCTCGCTCCCCATCTTCCGGCGCTACTTTCAAGGTAAGGCAAGCTATTTGGGCATGCCGCAGCTGCCCTGGTGGAGCCTCCTTGCCCCACTCGGAAAGAGCACCCAAACTTACAGCTTCGATGAGGCACGCGAATTGATCCTAACCCATTTTGGCAGCTTCTCCCCAGATCTGGCAAATTTCGCTCACACAGCTTTTGACAAAAACTGGATCGACGCTGAGCAGCGCCCGGGCAAACGCGGCGGCGCTTTCTGCGACAGCGTCCCCGGTGTCAAGGAGAGCCGCGTGCTGTGCAATTTCGACGGCTCTCTGGACCAAGTGTTTACGCTGGCACATGAGTTGGGGCATGGATTTCACAACTACTGTGCCTACAAAGCCGGCAAAACACCTTTACAGACGCGCACACCGATGACCTTAGCAGAAACTGCTTCGATTATGTGCGAGACGATTGTATTCAATGCCATCCATAAAACAATTTCTGATCCGCAGGAAGAGCTTGCCATCTTAGAAACCAACCTTTCCGGCTCAGCTGAGGTTGTTGTGGATATTTATTCCCGTTTTCTCTTCGAAAAAGAAGTCTTTGCCCGACGGGCAAAATCCACTTTGGCTGCGGATGAAATCTCAGAAGTTATGCTTTGGGCTCAACGTGAAGCCTATGGCGATGGGCTGGATCCAAACGTGTTGCATAAATATATGTGGACCTGGAAGCCGCACTATTACAGCCCGCAATTTGCCTTCTATAACTACCCCTATACCTTCGGTTTGCTCTTTGCTACCGGGCTCTACGCTATCTATGCGCAGCGTGGCGCAGCGTTTGTACCGGAGTATATGCAGCTCCTTGCCAGCACCGGCGAAGCAAAACCAGCAGATTTAGCTGCCCGCTTTGGCATTAACATCCGCGACCAAGCCTTTTGGCAGTCCTCTCTGGACGTCCTTGGCAGCCGCATCGAGCGCTACCTAAGTTTAGGTCTCTAATAACGCGTACAATGCCTATTAAAAGCCGGCTCTCACCGGCTTTTAATGCTTTTGCGCACACTTGGTAGTGTTACAATAATCCCGAACTCGCCAAAGGAACAATACTATGACGCTTGATACCTTATTCCTCTCGAACCCCCTCTCATCCTGGCTAAAGGGATTGATAACCGCCGCCCTCGTTTGGCTAATCCTCACGCTCTTGCGTCATTTCATCCTCAAGTTGACTATCCGTACGCACAAAGAAAAAGGTTTACTTTACCAGATTACCCACTCCTTTAGCCAGGTTACGATTATCATCATCGCCCTTGCTAGCCTGACTGCCTTTCTGACCCTACCTGATCAGGCTCATCAAGTATTGAGGGTCATCTATTTGGCTGCAGCTGGCTTACAAGCAGGTCAATGGCTCACATCCTTAGTTGATCATTGGGTTAATACCCAAATCAGCGCTGTTCCGGAGGGCGAGCTCCCTCGGCGCGCATCTCTAACCACCCTGGGTGGTTTCTTTAAGGTGGCTATCTGGGTCATCGTTGCTCTCATCGTTCTTGATAATATCCCTAACTTTAACCTTTCTAACATTATTGCCGGCCTCGGCTTGGGCGGAATCGCGATTGGCTTGGCAGCGCAAAATGTGATTAAAGATTTGCTTTCCAGCTTGACCATCAACTTGGATAAACCCTTTACTATCGGGGATAGCATCCAAGTGGGAGAATTTTCTGGAACCGTCGAACACATTGGCA
>DNSH01000067.1:0-5310 GCA_003499715.1 Candidatus Mesolinea sp.
GTAAAGCCCACACTGGTTACCAAAAGCCCTGCTTCTGATGTACTCAGCCCTAAATGATTGACGCCATAGAGGGAGAGAAATGCCTCAATTGCGTTATAAGCGACGAACCAAAAGAAAATCGCTAAAAAGATGCGAATAGCATCACCATGCTGGCTGGTTAAGAGCTCTTTCAGGCTTTTCCATAAGTTTGGCTTCTCTGCGTTGGGGTTTTGGTCATAAACCTTTGGTTCTCTTACGAAGATCAGGACCAAAACTGCTGAAACGAGCACAAGAAAAGAGCCAAACCAAAACGGGTAGGCTTCATTTTGACGGACGAGCATTGCGCCAATAGATGTGCCTAACACTAACCCTAATCCACCCATAAAGTTGATGATTCCGTTGGCTTGGGAGCGGTATTCTGAGGGGGTAACATCTGGCATGAGCGCCACAACAGGTGTGCGCCAAAACGCCATTGCCAAAATTGTTGTGACCGTGCAAGCAAAAAATAGTGGCAAAGCGTTAGCCAGCGGCACCAACCCAAAAGCGATGGCAGCAATCGGCGCGCCAATTAGGATAAAGGGTAAGCGCCTGCCTAAGCGGGTGCGTAATCGATCTGACCAAGCGCCTACAGCGGGTTGAATGAACAATGCAGCGATGTTATCCAAAGACATGAAAAAACCCGTAGCAACCGAATCGAACGCAAAGCGCTTTTCTAACAGGATCGGAACATAGGTATTATAAAGACTCCATAGTACGCTGACGCCAAAAAAACCAAAACCAATCAAAAACGTCTTCCAGTAATTCATTTTATGCTGTTCCATCTGACTCCTCTTCAAAATTTGATGTTGGTTTGTGTGGGGAAAGTCCCTTTAGCTGTGAAGCCATAAACTTTTCGAGAAATGTGCAGTCTTTTTTGCTCAGCCCTGCATTCAGCAGCAAATCTGGGCGGGAAAGCAGCGTGCGGATGAGCGACTGCTCGCGTTTCCATTGGGCTTGCTGCGCATGGTTGCCCTGCAAGAGCACCTCCGGCACCTTCCAGCCGCGGAATTCTGGCGGGCGCGTGTACTGCGGATGCTCCAAGAGGCCGTTAATGAAAGAATCATGAGAGGGAGCATTTTCATCGCCTAAGACGCCGGGTTGCAACCGGGCGATGGCGTCCATTACGATTAGCGCTGGCAGTTCCCCGCCGGTGAGGATGTAGTCTCCAATGGAGAGGACATGCGTGGCTAAATGTTCACGGATGCGCTCATCGAAGCCTTCGTATCGCCCGCAGATGAGCGCTAAGCGCTCGTAACCTGCAAGCTCAAAAGCAAGCTGCTGATTGAAAACCTGACCTTGCGGGCTGAGCAGAATAACCGGACAAGTGGGCGGTTTACCCTCGATGGCTTCCACAGCCGCAAAGATAGGCTCGGGCTTCATAATCATCCCGCCGCCACCGCCATAAGGGGTGTCGTCGGTGGTGTGGTGACGATCGGTGGCCCAGTCGCGGATGTTATAGGTATTCACTTCGATCAAGCCGGCTTGAATGGCGCGCTTGAGGATGCTAATTTCAAGATAGGGTTGGAAGACTTCGGGAAACAAACTGAAGACGTCGAAACGCATGAATTAATCATAACTGAATCATAATAAATGGGCAAGGCGCTTGCGCGGAACAGCACAGTTGCAAGCCTGTAGCACCCCCATTTGACGCGCTTAAAAATTTGATGGTAATATCAAATCATGTATTTAAAAGGAAGTAAGCTTTCCATGAATAAGAAGCGCCGGCGCAGCAATCCCCTGCTGATTATCCTGCTTGCCGGTGCTATTATCTTTTTGGTCTATTTTAATGTGATGGTTGTGCCGGGGATGAATCCGCCTTTTGTGCCCACGCCAACGGAAACGCGCGACCCTGTCTCGTATGAGATTGAAGCTCAAAACCTGGCGACTGAAGGTAAGTTTATTGCCGCCATCGAAGCTTATCAGCAGGCGATTAATGCCAACCCGAAAAAGATTGAAAACTATTTGAACATTGCCCGCTTACAAATTTACTCCGGAGCTTATGCGCAAGCACAGGTTAGCGCCGAAAACGCAGTCCTTTTAGAAAACGACAATCCCGAAGCTTATGCCTTACTCGGGTGGGCTAAAGGTATGCAGCAAAATTACTTAGAAGGCGAGAAGGACGCCAAAACTGCCATATCACTCAACCCTAACAGTGCTTTAGCCCATGCGGTGTATGCGTATATCTTGGCGCTGCGGGTTGAAGCCGGTATGAACGAGCTGAACACCATGGATCTCGCGATCGAAGAGTCGCGCACAGCATTAGCGCTGGATGCGAACCTGCTGGAAGCACGCTGGGCAAGAGGTTATGTGCTCGAAATCACCAGTAACTATGCGGATGCAGTTGAACAGTACGAGATCGCCGTCCAACTGAATTCTAATATTGCGCAATTGCACTTAGCCCTTGGACGCAATTACATGGCTTTGGGGCAAAACGATGAAGCTATCTTTGAATTTACCAAAGCCTATTCTCTCAATCCAACCGACCCAATGCCTAACTATTTTATCTCGCGGGTGTATGGCAGCCTGGGCGAATGGGCTAAAGCGATCCAGTATGGAGAGAATGCTCTCCGAGATGGACCTACCGAGGCATTTCTCTATGCTAACTTAGGTACGATGTATTACCGCAGCGGCGCGTATAACCAAGCTATCCCTTACCTCGAGAAAGCTGTTCGCGGCGGCGTAACCGAGAATGGCGAGGTCATTGAGGGTATGCCTTTGGATTACACCACCTCGGTGATTGAGATTTATAGCCGCTACGGACTGGCATTGGCGCGTGTAAACCGCTGCACGGAGGCTGTTGCCGTTGCTAATGCGATCCTGCAAACGGTGCCGGATAACGCTGATGGCGTTTATAATGCCAATGAGATGATTCGCATCTGCCAGGAGAACCTGACGAATCCCCCGACCGAAACGCCAGCCCCAACCGAGACGCCAATCTCAGGACCCTCGCCAACACCGCAGGGAACGCCTTTACCGACCCAAACACCAACACCTTGAGTATGTACATCAACGAAAGGAAGAACTTATTTCATCGACCAAGGGGGCAGTCTAATCCTTACCGCGTAATGCTGCTATTGCTTATCATCGTGGTGCTCATTGCGGTGCTGCGCAGCTACGCCCAAGGTGAGATCTGGCCGCCTTTTGTACCCACCCCAACGCCGACGCGCACAGTAAATTCCTACGTGGTGGAAGGAAGCACCCACTTTCAAGCTGGGAACTTGGAAAAGGCAATTGAATCCTACCAAAAAGCAATGGCTTTGGAGCCAAATAACCCGGAGATTATGGTGGAGTTGGCTAAGATTCAGGTGTATTCCTCCAATACCTTAACCACCGATGCCGAACGGCGGCAGCGCTTGGCAGAAGCTTTAGAGGTGATCGACCAGGCAAAAGCGATCGCACCGACCAATGCCGACGTGCTCGCCACACGTGCTTTTGTGCTCAATTGGAATGCGAATCCAATCTTAGCCGGGGATCGTGCGGTTGACCTCCAAAACGAAGCTGAGTCAGAAGCGCTGATGGCTTTGCAATTGGATGGTAGGAATCCCTTAGCTTTGGCGTATTACACTGAAATCCTCACTGATCAATATAAATGGGTGCAGGCGCAACAATATATGGCTCAAGCGATGGAATATGGTCCGCAATACATGGATGTTCATCGCGTACAAGCGTATCTCTATGAAGTACTGGGGGAGTATAACTTAGCCATTCAGGAATACCAAAAAGCCATTGAAATTAACCCCAAGTTGACCTTTTTGTATTATTCCGTTGGTAGGCTTTACCGCCACTTACAACAATATGACGTGGCGTTGGAATATTTTGACAAAGCAGCAAACCTCAATGAGCAATTAGGGATTAAAGACCCGATCCCCTATATGCTCATTGCGAATACCTACGTGCGTATGGGTGAAGCTATGGTTGCTTCGCGCAATGCCTATAAAGCGCTTACCCTTAGCCCTTACAACGCGGATACTTACGGCCAAGTGGGTGTGATTTACTACATGGCGCGCAATTATGAGGGTTCTATCCCTCTCTTGAAGTGTGCTGTGGAAGGTTGCGATGCTGCTGGCAGCTGCGAAGCGCGTGAGTGTGACCCTGATACCGACGAACAGATTGTGATCCAAGGTTTACCGCTCTCGGATACGACTGTAACGTATTACTATATTTATGGCTCTGTATTAGCTGGGCTGCATCGTCCAGGGGATGATAAATGCGATAAAGCCTTGGAGATTTTAGCGCAGGTGCGCGCTCAATATTCGGATAACCCGACCATTATAAGTATTGTGGAATCGAGTGAGGCGATTTGCACCGGCAATTAACCCGCAAGTATAAATTTTTCGTAAGAAATTCATTCTGCTCTTGACTTCTTTTTTTGGGGGTTGTATGATTACATGTGTTAGCACTCTCACTATAAGAGTGCTAAATTGATGTGAAGTATTAAAAAATACCATAATGCGGAGGAATATATGTCAATTTCTTTAAAACCCTTAGGAAGCCGGTTGGTTGTGGAACCCATTGAAGAGGAAGAAGTTACTTCCGGCGGCATTGTCTTGCCGGAAACGGCTAAAGAAAAACCCCAAAAAGGCACTGTGCTTGCTATTGGACCTGGGGATCGCAATGATAAAGGCGAACGGATCCCAATGGACGTAAAAGTCGGCGATAAAGTACTCTACGCTAAATATGCTGGCACAGAGGTTAAGTATGACGGCAAGAAGCTCTTGATCTTGCGCGAAAGTGACGTTTTAGCAATTCTTGAATAAAAAATCATTGGAAATTAAGGAGTGAATTTATGGCTAAACAATTAGTATTCTCAGAAGAAGCACGGCGCTCATTGAAAAATGGTATTGATATCGTTGCCAACGCCGTTGTAACAACGCTTGGTCCTAAAGGGCGCAATGTTGCTATCGATCGCAAGTATGGTTCCCCAACGATCACCCATGACGGTGTGACCGTAGCGAAAGAAATTGAACTGAAAGACCCATTTGAAAATATGGGTGCTCAGCTGTTAAAAGAAGCTGCCACCAAAACGAATGATATCGCTGGCGATGGTACCACCACATCTACTGTGTTGGCGCACGCGATGGTGACGGAAGGCTTGAAGAACTTGGCTGCTGGGGCTAACCCGATGCTGCTCAAGCGCGGTATCGAAGCCGCTTCCAAGGCTGTTGCTGAATCTATTCATGATCAGGCTATTATGATTACCACCAAGGAAGAAATTGCTTCGGTGGCGACCATTTCTGCTCAAGATTCAGAAATCGGTAACCTGATTGCGGATGTGATGGATAAAGTGGGCAA
>DNSH01000067.1:5489-6319 GCA_003499715.1 Candidatus Mesolinea sp.
TTCGACCGCGGTTACATTTCGCCTTACTTTATCACCGATAGCGAACACATGGAAGCTAACATCGAGGATCCATATATCCTGATTTATGATAAGAAGATCAGTGCAGCTGCTGATATTGTTCCGCTGTTGGAGAAGCTGGTGCAGGTTGGCAAACGCGAGATTTTGATCATCGCTGAAGATGTAGATGGTGAAGCGCTGGCAACCTTAGTGCTCAACAAGATCCGCGGTATGCTCAACGTTATCGCTGTAAAGGCGCCTGGTTTTGGTGATCGCCGCAAGGCAATGCTGCAAGATATTGCTATTCTAACCGGTGCGAACGTCATCTCTGAAGAGACCGGCCGCAAGCTGGAAACTGCCACTATTGAAGATCTTGGTCGTGCAGAAAAAGTTACCAGCGATAAAGACAACACCACGATCGTAGGCGGTAAGGGTGATCCTGCGGCAATCAAGGCACGCATCGAGCAGATTCGTGTGGAAATTGAAAACACCACTAGCGATTATGACCGCGAAAAACTGCAGGAACGCTTAGCTAAGCTTTCTGGCGGTGTTGCGATTATCCGCGTGGGTGCTGCTACTGAAACCGAGCTGAAGGAAAAGAAGCATCGTGTGGAAGATGCCCTTTCCGCAACCCGAGCTGCCGTTGAGGAAGGTATTGTGGCTGGTGGCGGTGTTGCGCTGCTCAACGCCATTGAGGCTTTGAAAGACATCCAAATGGACAACCAAGATGCTCAAATTGGTGTCAATATCGTACGCCAAGCTTTAACAGTGCCAATGCGCCATATTGCTGAGAACGCTGGTATGGATGGCTCCGTGGTTGTTGAAACTGTACG
>DNSH01000067.1:6505-6874 GCA_003499715.1 Candidatus Mesolinea sp.
TATGGCGATATGGTTACTGGTGGCGTGATCGATCCTGCTAAAGTAACCCGCGGTGCATTAGAAAATGCGGCGTCCATTGCAGCGATGATTCTCACGACCGAAGCGTTAATTACGGATATTCCCGAAGAACATCCTGCTGCCCCAATGCCGCAGGGTGGCATGGATTACTAAAATATCACGGTAAACCCGGATTGATAAGTTATGGGCGGCAGAGCGCCGCCCATAACTTTTAATCTTAGGGAGAATTCTGCTGTCTTCCACGCATTTTGGTACAATTCGAATTTGAATATCTAAAAAATGAGGGAAATTATGGCTGAATTAGAAAAAGCATTAGAAAATTTGATCCTAGGTTTTCAGCAAAATGAAATC
>DNSH01000066.1 GCA_003499715.1 Candidatus Mesolinea sp.
ATTATCACTTTGCTCTTACACAGATTTATTACGCTAATAAGTTACATGCTGAATCAAGCAGAATTTCCTGGAAATCATCATTTAGCAGAACAAAGATTTACTACCTCAACTTCTTATCGATTTTTCCATTCTCGATCTAATAATGCATACAGATACTCACTTCCCCATTCCCCTTTGAAAAAAATATTCTCCACAAATGTCGCTTCTCGGCGCATCCCTACCCTTTCAAGTAAAGTGTAAGATGCAATATTCTTAACATCACATACTGCAAAAATTCGATGAAGGTTAAATCTATCAAAAAGGAAAGAGAAAAGGGCAGTTATCGCCTCAAATGCATAACCTTTTCCTTGAAATTCCCGGGATAAGGTTATTCCGAATTGTGCCTGAAGACCATCATTTGCCAAGATTTGAAAAGCACAATCTCCTATGAGCACTCCTTGTTCTTCAAGGATAATCGCAAACGAAAACCACTCACCAGGAGTACCCATTGGATTTCCGAGCATGCGAGTTAATAGTTCTCTCCCCTGGGCCAACGAATAAGGTGCTGACCATGATTGAAAACGTGCGACTTCCCTATCTGATCGATATTGAGAAAACTTAACTAGATCAATTTCCTGTAATGGTCGTAATATGATTCTTCCATACTCAATTGTCATACGGTCACCTATTCAAAAAATATTAATCTGTTTGGTGGAATGGTATTTCCGGTCCTTACGAATTGAAAAATTCCAGAGGTCATCACCAGAGACTTCTCAAAGAGCAATCGGGTGTCGGTGATTAATCCAATCCATTGATGAAGCTGTCAACAAGATCACCATCAAATTCTTTGCAATTCTTGCTATTATTATGACTTGCTAAGAATTTCTTGATCCTCTCTTTATCTTTCCCGAATTTATCAACGACTTCGCCAATCAATAATAATTCATGGAAAAAGGAAATTAAATCTGAATTTGTCATGGATCTTTTGTCGTGAGCTAGATAATATTCATCTGCATTAAGACATCGGAAAAAATCTGATAGATATTGTATGTTGTTGAGTGTATATCGAGGACTCCCATGATGAATATCTTCATATAGGCAATCCCCTAAAAAAGCAATTCCATCCTCAGGAATAAATACGATGCTGGAGTCCTCTGCGTGATCCCCCCCTACGTGCTTGATTTGGCATGATACTCCACCCAAATCGATTTCAAGCTCCGAAGTAAAAGAGATATCCGGTATTTTGAACATCATTTGCGATCGATCCGGTAATTCCAACTTGATCATATCTCTGCAAAACGCGATCTCAGATCCTTCTTTGACACGCTGATCCAAAGCAGAATCGCTCCAATCGAGTGTTCGCATTTCTTTGAGGTACGCCTTTGTTTTCTTATGGGAAATAATCTCGAACTCAAATGCGGAACTGCCAAATACATGATCCCAATGCCAGTGAGTTAACACAACGTAACTTGGCCTAGCAATAGCTAGGTTTGTCAATTCAGTCAATAGGTAGTGTGCATGGTTGGTTGAATTTCCTGCATCAATGATGAGGGTGGCGCGTGAACCCGCCACTACACCCAGAAGCGGTCTATCATGCTCTTTGACAGGAGGCAGACAGTACGCATGATCTGAAATTTTACTGAGTTTACAATCGGCTGTCATTATCTCAGAAACCCTTTTAATTCCACAATATATCAGTACAATGCCGATCCGTTCGTAAAAACGAAAGCAATACCCAATCCGTAAAATTCCCTTTAAACCATCTATAATTCCTCAACACACCTTCTACGACAAAACCATAACTCTTTAATAGTTTGACCGAGCGATCATTCTCAATGTGCACATACGCCTGAATGCGATTCAATCCCATTTCAGTAAAACCATGCTCAATGACAGCACTCAGAGCTTCCTTCATCAAACCCTGTCCCCAATAATCAGGAGAAAGATCAAAACCGATCTCGGCACGTTTGTCATAATGATCAATAGTTTCAAATCCACAAGTACCGATCACGAATGGTTGTTGTAAAGTTGCAATGGCCCAAACAATCCCTTTTCCTGAAGAAAAACAATCCGAATAATCATGCAAAATTTCCTTGGCTTGCTCGCTTGTCGTGATTGGATTCATCATATATGCTGTGAGTATTGGGTTGGAATATAAATTGAAAATCGCATCCTTGTCCCCTGGCTTGAAATTTCGCAAAAAAAGTCGATTTGTCGTTATTTCAGGAAATAGATTCATTATTATCACCCTGGGTTTCGATTTTCTAAGACTATTTTTATGAGCAATCCGGTTTCACGAGGCTGCGTTTAAATCGCAGCAGCACTAAAACTAGTAATATCAAAGTGATGAGAAGAAGGACAAAGCTTATCGTTGTAAAGACTTGTTGGAAATTAGCAGTCATGACTTCTTTTTCAAACCAGTTTTCGAATGCGACCCTCCATGGGTCAGGGAAAACATTCCCTATAAGGTAAATTGCGATTCCAAAGATAATGACAGGTGCCATGAGGATTGCGTTAAGATAATTCATCGCCTGGCGTAATGAGGTTGTTTGAAGTGAAACCAATACGCCAAGGCTAGCGGCTGAGATGGATAGAAGAATGATCGTTGCAAGATTTGCGAAAAGTATTTCAGATGGGTAAAAGGATAAATTACCACTCCACTGGGCGATATTATATGTCACCAGGCTGACTAAATGAACGAAGAAGGAGATCTTGCTTGCCCGGATAATTGGTGGGAACATGGTACCGAAAAGAATGGCGCGATCCGGTAATCGACTAGCGAAAAGCGTTTCGAGCGTTTTTCGTTCTCTCTCTCCAACAAGCGACAAGGGGATAGACATGGTCACAGTTATAAGAGGTACAAGAATGGAAATCACCAATGAAAAAGGTGATTTTATCCAATCAGAACCAAGGCTTAATGGAGGTACAATGGCCAACAACCCCAAGCTTAGGAAAGGAAAAATCATCCCAGTAATTTTTTCTCGCAAATTCTTTGATTGGTTGGAGTATTCCAGGTTTTCCTTCCATATCATCGTAAGGATGTCATTTATCATTGTTCTTCTCCTCTGTCAGTTCCAGGAAAACTTCTTCAAAGTTATCTCTCATTGGCCGAACCCCCCAGACTTGCACACCTTCATCCACAAGCAATTTAACCAAAACTGAGATATTACTGTCCGGACGAAGATCCACGATTAGTAGATCATTGTCCTGGTTTACACTCAGGACATTGGCTTGCTTACGGACCATTTCTAGGATGGCATGATCAATACACCCGCCTCTGACTTCCCACCGATTAATACTGGTTTGTGACCGGATACTTTCGGGTGTTCCATGAGCCACCATTCTCCCATTTTTGATCACAGTGATATTATTGCAATACTTCTCTGCTTCGGTCATGTTGTGTGTGGTAAGGAACACTGTCACACCATCTTTTTTCACAATTTGGTGAAGATAATCACGAATGGCTACCGCTGCATTCACATCAAGCCCAACAGTTGGTTCATCCAGTAGCAACACCTGCGGGAGGTGGATCATGGCTCGTGCGAGAGCTAATTTCTGGCGCATGCCTTTGCTCCATGTAGCCGGGAATTCCTTCCGGCGTCCCCACAATTCGGTCAGAGTTAATAACTCTTCAATACGCTCTTGTCTTCTTACAGATGGCATCCGATTTACCCGTCCGTAGAAATCCAGATTTTCCTCCGCCGTCAGGTTTTCATAAAGTCCGGTATTCTCCAGCAATACTCCAATCCGGGAACGGACTTCCTGCCCGTTCGTCCAAGGATTGAATCCAAGAATTTCGGCTGATCCACTAGTTGGTTTTAAAAGTCCTAACAATAGGCGAATCGTGGTTGTTTTTCCAGCCCCATTCGGGCCTAAAAGACCAAAGATAGTTCCACTGGGTATTTCCATCGAGATATCATCCACAGCCTTGAGAGCCCCAAAATAACAAGAAAGATTCTTGATACAGATGGCTACACTGTTCGATCGTTGTTTTGTTTCCATCATTACCTTTTTGACCTTTCCAACTGGTGGATGCGTAGACCTACTCGTACGAGGATGTAAATGTAAAAGAAGATTATTACCAAAATCAAGATTTCGATCCCAGCAATACCCACTTGACCTAGCAGTCCATCGCCTGAATACGGAAAAGGAAATCTCGCAAGTCGATCATGTGAAAGAAGATTGGTAGAGAAAAGATAGCCAGAAAGCCCAATAATCGTCGGTAGCTCTGGACCTTCGAATTTGTGTCGTTAATAATCTCACCTTTTTCGCCCAGCATTACCGATTTTCGCCAATAGTGGCAACCCATCAATTCACTTACGTGCTCCCAACCTGCTTCTTTGTATAAATGACCAGAAGAACCATCCATTTTGCCAAACCAGACAAAATCCAAACGATAAACAACATGCTGCGACTCTCCATCTTAGAACGAATATTTACCAAAAGGGGATACCCGCATCAGGTGCCAACCCTTTTTTACCATCTTCGTCAGCTATGTCTCTTCTTTGTCGTCTTGCCAGTGTCAAAACCACTTGTATTTATTAATCGCTTTCGAATTCAACTGAATTTCTCCTAATTACACTTTCTGCAATATTTCTATCCATGGTGGGTGATCAAAACCAGTTCGGATTAGATAACCATTGGATATCGATTATACCACAAGCTTTGGTGTCACGGCTTACCCTTAGTCGACTTGCATTTGATGTATACTAAGCACAGAGAAGAGAAAAAATGAACGCGCGCCCAATATTACTTGGCATAACTGGGAATATTGCCTCTGGTAAGAGCGCTGTCAGGCAATACCTCGAAAACGAAGGCGCCCTAACTATTGACGCTGATTTATTGGCGCAATCTACTTACTTCCCGGGTGGTCCAGCATATCAACCCATATTGGACACTTTTGGGGATGATTTGTGCTTCGGAGATGGGCAGATCAATCGCTCCCGTTTAGGTCGCATCGTCTTCGCTGATCCAGCTGCTATGCAGAAGTTGGAAGCTATCATTCACCCTTTGGTAACGGAGCAAATATTAGCAATCACTGCGCGAGCTGAGGTTGGTTTGGTAGTCGTCGAGGCGATTAAATTATTCGAAGCAGGGATCCACGAAAAGTGCGATGCTGTCTGGACGGTCGCTGCTGATGAAAACGTGCGCAAGGAAAGGCTCATAAATACACGCGGCTTAACCGAAGACGATGCCATGCGGCGTATCCGCTCCCAAAGCCCCGAAGAGGAGAAAATTCGCCGCTCTGATTACGTCATTTATACCGATAAGGACTTCCGCTCCACTTACGAGCAAACCATGCAAGGTTTAGCCATGCTCAATCCAGACTTGCCAGAAGAGGTGGTTTCCTTTACTGGTGAAGTCTTTCGCCCTTTACGTCCAATGGATTTCGACAACTCCACGGCATTGTTTTCGCGGGTCTTTTCAAGAGAGCGGACTGAGGATGATTTATTCCGATCGCTTAGCCGCCAGACAATCTTAGCAGGCTTCAATGAAAACGAAATCACCACACTCGCCTTTTGGAAAGCTGAGCTTTTTCTCAGCCTAATCCATAATATTATCCCTTATGGGCCCAAATCAGAAGAGGCAAAGCACACCCTGGAGGTGCTAGCTATAGTTGCGCATGCTCACCTATGTGAAGCTCTATATATCTCCCGTGAATTAATTCACCCTGCGGCAGCAAAAGCCCTTGGTTATATGCCTGGCGACTACTTTCCACCGGAGCTCAACCCCTTTGCTGTGACCAATTTCCTACGCAAGTACGGCTTAATGCCAGAGGAGGTGTTTGTAAAACACGATCTTTAATGTATTCGTGCGATAATAGGTATTATTCAAGTTATACTTAACTCTTAATAACAGGCTGAAAGCAAACCATCATGCAAGAATTGATCAACGATATCCTTTTTATTTTGCAGCGCTTTAATTGGTCAAGCGTACTGGATATTGCGTTAGTAACCGCCTTTTTTGCCGTCCTGCTCTATATGCTGCGAGATACAGGCGCCGTTACGCTTCTGCGTGGTGTGTTCTTGGTGGTCGTGCTAATCACCCTGCTCACTACGTTTATTGATTTGCCCGCTTTTTCGTGGTTGATCAATGTAATCTCGCCAGCATTAATATTTACCATCCCCGTCATCTTTGCCCCCGAGATTCGCCACGCCTTAGAACAAGTGGGGCGGATTAGCAATATTAACTTTCTCACTCGACGCGTCAGCCCGAAAGATCGCGAAGCCCTCGAAAAAACACTGCAAGAGATCACCAAAGCAGCTGTGCGCCTGTCTGAACGCCGGCATGGTGCTCTCATTGTCATTCGGCGAAATGATCTCTTGACACAATATTACAAAACTGGCGTGATGCTCGACGCTGAAGTGACTGCTGAGCTCCTCCTTCAGATCTTTTACCCCAATACGCCATTACACGACGGCGCTGTGATTATCGATGGTAACCGCGTGGTCGCAGCTGCCTGTGTGATGCCGCTTTCAGCCAGCGGTGTGCTCAACAGCCTGCCAGAGCGTTCGATGGGGCTGCGGCATCGCGCTGGCTTGGGCATTAGCGAGGTGAGCGATGCCATTGCCTTAGTTGTTTCGGAGGAGACTGGCAGTATCTCGATTGCCTATCAAGGCCGCTTCATTCGCCGATTAGATGGAGAGCGCTTGCTCAATACTTTGCGGGCTCTGATCTTCAGTGAAGATCAGCAACAAACAGGTAAGAAACCCCGTCCCCGTAAAGAGAAAAAGACCAAAGAAAAGAGCGAAGGAGGAACTCTGGTATGAAAGTTATCCGTAAGATCCTCAGCTTCCTGCCAACGCTGCTGACCGCACTGATCTTAGCCTTGGTCGTTTGGGTCTCGGCTGTAACCAGTAGTGACCCTAACGAAATTGTTACCTATCCTAAACCGATACCGCTTTCTATCTTGGGGCTTGACCCAGACTTAGTAATTTCCGGAGATGTAGTGGATACGGTTACTGTAACCATTCGCGCACCTCATTCGATCCAACAAGAATTGGTGAGCAAGCCGGAAAGCATTCATGCTTTTGTCAACCTCTCTGGTTTGGAGGCAGGGGTTCACACGCTTCAACCCGAAGTGACCATCGATATTCGTCCGGCGCGGGTAGAGAAAATCTCCCCTGAAAGCATTACGGTCACCTTGGAAAACTTACTCACACGGGAATTTTCTATCGATTTGCAATTGACAGGCAGCTTGCCAATCGGCTACGAAGCCGGCCAACCATCGTTGGACGTGGATACAGTGCTAATCACCGGACCTGAATCAAAAGTCAGTCAGGTGGTAAGGGTGATCGCCACCGTTGATTTGAACAATGTGACCACCAGCATCTCCCGCGCTGTGGAACTCAAACCCTTAGATAACCGCGGCGTAATTGTTAACGGCGTCAGTCTGAATCCAACTCAGGTAAGTGTGGATGTCCCAGTCCGGCAGCTTGGCGGCTATCGCAACGTATTCGTCAAGGTAGTCACCACAGGGCAAGTGGCGCAAGGTTTCTACCTGACGGGTATTAGCGTCAACCCGCCAACTATTACGATTTACACCACCGATCCAGCTTTAGCCAAAAACATGCCAGCCTATATCGAAACCGTGCCCATCAGCCTAAATGGCGTAAGAGAAAGTTTCGAAAGTGTGGTTGCTTTAAACCTGCCTGAAGGTATCCAAGTGGTTGGCGAGCAGAACGTCACCGTAACCGTAGGCATTGCAGCGATTCAAAGTTCCCTCCAGCTGGTGGATGTGCCGATTGAGGCTGTCAACGTAACCAGCGGATTGAAGGTAACACTCACCCCAGATCGCGTTAATCTATATCTCTCTGGGCCGCTCTACCTCCTCGAACAGCTCAATGTTGCCAACATCAGAGTAACTGTAGACCTACAAGGGAAGACTGCCGGCACTTACCAGCTAACCCCCTCTGTAGACCTTGGCTATGAGGATTTGGAATTAGATTCAATCCTGCCGGCAACAATCGAAGTGGTACTCTCGCGGTAACGATAACTTCATCAAATTAGAAAGCGACTTAAAGATTAATGAGAAAACCAGTTGTAGTACTGGTCGGAAGGCCAAACGTAGGTAAAAGCACCTTATTCAACCGCCTGGTAGGGGAAAGATTAGCCATTACTGACGAAATCCCCGGCACCACGCGGGACCGTTTGATATCAGAAGCTGACTGGGCGGGTCACGATTTCTTCATCGTCGATACCGGCGGCTTGGATCCAACCGCCCAGCGTAATCAAGAGCCTCTTTCCATCGGATCCGCAGAGTTTATGGCTGATATCCGCGCTCAGACCGAGTTGGCAATGCAGGAAGCTGATGTAATCCTTTTTCTTGTGGATGCTCAGCAAGGTGTAACCGAAGCAGACCGTGAATTAGCCCAGCTCCTGCGCCGCAGACAGATAGTAAAGGATGGCAAGCCATTTCCGCCAGTCATCTTGGCAGCCAATAAAGCCGATAGCGCCACAGCACGTATGAATGCGCTAGACTTTTACTCCCTTGGGTTAGGGGAACCCTTCCCCATTTCTGCTATTCATGGCACGGGCACGGGAGACTTGCTGGATGCGGTGGTTGAGAATTTCCC
>DNSH01000096.1 GCA_003499715.1 Candidatus Mesolinea sp.
ACGTCGTCCCACAATTCGGGCAGGAAACCATGGGGGCGCCATTTACCATTTTTATATCCTCAGCAGAAAGCGGTGCGCCACAAGATTGGCACTTGATCGTATCCATAGAGACATTGCCAGGTAAATCCACTCGTAAAGTGACATTTTGCGTTGCTTTTTCTGCTTTAGCCCCTAACCGTGAGCCCCAGAAAATACATAGGAAACCAACCAGTAAGCCGATAATCCCCACCCACAACCAGCTTGTGCTTCCATCTGGGCTGAAAGCTCCTAAAATGAATAGGAAAGAAAAAACGATAATGATCCCCGCTAAAATATATAGGATCGTCCTAGCTGCTTTCATTCCTCATTCTCCTTCGATAGAAACTTGTGATTTCAATCACAACTATTATTATCTTAATGGACAAAATTCAAAGGTTCCCTATATAATATATCTACTGCTGAATCATAACACAGATGACTAATTGCTTAGAAAGTGAGAGACCCCATCATGGCAAAACCTAATATCCCTGATATTGTTGTTTCCAGACTACCGCTTTACCTGCAAACGCTTAATCACCTCTTGCGGGAGGGCGAGGAGGTAATTTCCTCAGAGGAATTAAGCGAGCAAGTCGGCATTCCCGCAGTCCAAATTCGAAAGGATCTCTCATATTTCGGCGGCTTTGGGGTGAAAGGGAAAGGATACGATATCATTCATCTTATAGACAGTTTGAGAAGTATCCTCAACCTTAACCAAATTTGGCCAATGGTGATTGTTGGTGTAGGTAACTTAGGTCAAGCATTAATCCGCTATCAAGGTTTTGCCCGCCAAGGATTTGAAATTGTCTTAGCTCTAGATATCAACCCAAAAATCATTGGCACAGAAATAGCTGGCATCGTCGTTCAGGATGTTGGACTTATGGAATCTGAGCTAAAGCGTTCGGATATACGCATTGCTTTACTGACCGTACCTGCTAACGCCGCGCAAAGTACAGCTGACGCCTTGGTCGCCAATGGAATAAAAGCAATCTTGAACTATGCCCCCATTATATTAAAGCTGCCAGAGGGCGTACGTGTGGCGAATATTGATCCTGTGCTCAAGCTGGAGCACTTGACGTATTATTTGAGTTAGTCTTTTCGTTGAGAAGTTTGACCAGCACGTCGATGTTGGTAATTTGGTCCGCTCGCTGCTTGAATTGTTTATTCTTTTGGGTAACTTTAAGCCAGCCTTTTTCTAATTTCAAAGAGGTAATTTCCTCAAGTGGAATGGCTTTGCTATCTATTTGCAGCCAACCTTCCTGGAGAAGTGTGATTTCGCCAAAGGAAACCCTACCTGCGCGCTCTAAAGTGGCTGTAGCTTGAGCATACAGAAAAGGGAATGCTCCCTCTCGGATTTGGCGCACTAAGGTTTCGAATTCATCCAAACGCCTGCCATCCAGTGAAAATCTTTCTCCATCTGTCGTCTGCAAGGTGAGCTTTCTGCGGGCGGGTCCACCAATCCCTAAGAATCGAGATTGTGAATAATCCATACTCAGGCTTTCGAGCGCTTCCCAAGCAATATACTTTTCCTGTTTACCGTGCACCAATTGGATTCCTTCAGGGTATATCGCCACGAGCCATTTCTTACGTGGTAAGTTTCCAAAAACGAGCCAGAGCAACAGCACGAGCACAATCGGTAATAGCACCAGAAATACCTTCGCATTAATCCAAATAATCCCTGGACCAAACTTCTCCACACGAGGGATGAACTGTAGTGCTAACCAATATACAAAGCCGCCTAAAAGCAGCAATAAAATTAACCCGACCCAAAAGCGCAAGGCACGATTGAAGCGGTCAGATCGATCACTAAAAATAGCAATCGGCTTGGAAAATGTTTCTGGCTGTTGAAGGATTGTCATGCGCCAAACCCTTGTTGTGTCCGTAAAATCAAATCCAAAATGGAAAAAGCACGCGCCGCGCCTTCTACGGTGCACGTAACGGGGTTATCCACCACATAAGCGGGGATACCTAAAGCAATCGTGAGGTATTTATCCAGCCCTTTCATCAGCGCGGTACCTCCGCATAGGGCTACGCCTCGATCAATGATATCGGAAATCAATTCTGGCTGGGTTTTTTCTAGGACTCGCTTAGCTGTAGCACCAATTTCTTCTAGCGGTGGCTGCACCGCCTCCACAATTTCGTTGGTCGAAAGGGTTACCGGCTTAGGTAGACCCGTTACCTGGTCCTGACCTTGAATTTCCATGGTCAACTCTTCCTCCGCTGGGAGTGCGGCACCAATGCGGATTTTAAGTGCTTCAGCTGTGGGAGGTGCAACGATAATGCCATACTTCTTACGCACATAGCTAATAATTGCTTCGTCGATTTTTAAACCTGCGGTTTGTGAGGTTTCAGCGCTGACAATACCGGTCATCGAGATGACTGCAGCCTGAGTTGTACCAGCCCCCAAGCTGATGACCATATTGCCGGTGGGGGTGTTAATAGGCAAGTCCATACCAATCGCAGCAGCGAGCGGCTGCGGGATTAAGATAACTTCCCTGGCGCCAGCCCCGAGCCCCGCTTCCTGCACAGCACGTTTTTCCACACTGGTGACACCGTATGGTACAGTGATGAGCATCTTCGGTCGGAAAAAGAGCGTAGGTCCAGTCACCTTGCGGACTAAGATGTTGAGGAATTTTTCCGTTAACTCATATTCAGCGATAACCCCATGACGTAAAGGCCGAACCACTTCAATCGTCTCAGGAACCCTGCCTAACATGCCTAAAGCTGTGGTGCCGTATTCCACTAATTTCATTTCAT
>DNSH01000003.1 GCA_003499715.1 Candidatus Mesolinea sp.
TATATGGTTGTTGGGCCAGCCGAAGCAGACCCGCGCCTAGGTAAGATCTCAAACGAGTCTCCAATCGGTAGGGCGCTTTTAAACCACAAGGCAGGCGATAAGGTCAAGGTAGAAGCCCCCGGTGGAGCTTATACGGTGGTGATTGTCAAGGTCAGCTGAAGAAAGATTATTAACCATGAGACGCCCCACCGGCTTGGGTGGGGCATCTTTTAATCTGAAGGAGCACCCATGTTGCAAGATAATTTTTCGGAACTGGAAAAGACTCGATTGGAAAAAATCATGCGCATGCGCGCAAGAGGCATTGAGCCCTATCCTACGCGCGCTCAACGCACTGCGACCACAAGCGAAGCTATTCGTGCCTATGAATCCGCAGAAGCCAGCGGAAGCACTGAGCCAGTAATCTGCACGCTTGCTGGCCGCTTGCGCTCGATACGCAACATGGGGAAGCTCATTTTCGCGCACATCGAAGACACCGAAGGCAAAGTGCAATTGCTTTTTAGGTTAGATGAGCTCGGCCCAGAAAAAATGGCTTATTTCAAAGATGACTTTGACTTAGGCGATTTTGTCCAAGCCAGTGGGAGCATGTTCCGCACCAAGCGCGGTGAGGTCACGCTTTTAGTAGAAGATTTTGCCATGTTGGCTAAGGCGCTCTATCAGCTACCCCCAGATAAAGACGAGGTGGTTGATGGCAAAGTGGTGCGTCACGCCTTGCTAAGTGACCCAGAAACCCGCTTCCGTCAGCGCTATGTCGATTTAGCCGTCAACCCCGAGGTGCGGGAAATATTTCGCCTCCGTACAGAAACTGTGCGCACGCTGCGCAAATATTTAGATGAACGCGGTTTTCTGGAGGTAGAAACGCCCATCTTACAGCCAATTTATGGCGGCGCAGCTGCCCGCCCCTTTATCACCCACCATAATGAGCTCGACCAAGACCTTTACTTACGCATCAGCTTCGAGCTTTACCTCAAACGCTTACTCGTTGGAGGTTTTGAGCGCGTGTATGAGATTGGACGGGACTTCCGCAACGAAGGTGTTTCCTATAAGCACAACCCGGAGTTTACCCAGCTCGAGTTCTATATGGCTTATGCGGATTACCTGAGCATTATGGAGATGACCGAGCAGATGATATCCAGCGTGGCTCAACAGGTTTTAGGTACGCAGATTATTCACTTTGAAGGTCACGAAATCAACCTGACCCCACCCTGGAAACGCATTCAAATCCGCGAGGGCTTGCTGGAAGCCACGGGCGTTGATATCAACAGTTACGAAACTGCCGGAGAGCTTAGCCAAGCACTCTTAACCAAAGGCATTCAACATAATACCAATGCCTCGCGTGGGAAAATAATTGGGGAGTTGATGGAACAATTCCTGGAACCCAACCTGTTCCAGCCCACATTTTTATATGATTACCCCCGGGATATTTCCCCTTTAGCAAAGACAAAGCCAGAAGATTCGCAAACAGTCGAGCGCTTTGAAGGTTTCATTGCCGGTATGGAGCTGTGCAATGCCTTTACCGAGCTCAATGACCCGTTAGAGCAAGAGAAGCGCTTCTTGGAGATGGGGCGCACCTATGCCGAGGGCAATGAGGAACGCCATCCCATGGATGAGGATTTCCTGCGCGCTTTAGCTTATGGCATGCCGCCTACCGGCGGTTTTGGCATGGGCGTTGACCGTTTGGTCATGTTGCTCACTGGTCAGCATAATATCCGCGAGGTCATCCTCTTTCCGCCAGTGCGCGACCTGGAAAGGTGAGTAGGAACATAATAAATGCCTCATGAAGATTTAACGAGGCATTTATTATTAGTTGATTAGAAAAAACGAAAGCCCGACATTATTATGAAAGTTTATGAGATTGATGGAAAAATATATCGGTTACCCAATGAACTTACCGATTTTCAGCTACAAATGTACATTCACTTGATAAATTGGAAATGGGCTCATCTGACTCAAGAATCGGGGTATTTCAATCACTCTCCTTATGATGCTTTGCTACCAGACGAGTTAAAATCACAGGGCTATCCGTTATATCGCCCAATAAAAGAGCGTTTCCTGGATCATCAACAACGATTCCCCTTCAAATCCCATAAGTTTTTTGGACATATGGCGAGTTCTCAGGCTGCATGCGCTAATTTGTTCTTGCCTCTCCTCGAGGATCCGCTGATTGCTGCCAAG
This sequence comes from Candidatus Mesolinea sp., assembly GCA_003499715.1. Lineage (GTDB taxonomy): Bacteria > Chloroflexota > Anaerolineae > Anaerolineales > Anaerolineaceae > Mesolinea. The sequence continues at coordinate 2,173 of DNSH01000003.1, forward strand.
GTTTTAGGTGCTGTTAAAACTGACCTCAAGTCAATTGCGACCGACCATCTAGACAGAGGATTTCGGATTGAGTTTTGGGATGAACCTGACAATGTGCTAAATGACCATACGAATGTGAGCGGAACCGACGCAGATATTGCCATCGCATACTATGATCATGAGAGCAATCTCAACCTATGGATGATTGAACATAAACTGACGGAGGTGGAGTTTACAACTTGCGGAGGTTTCAAAAGCTTGGGGCGTACCCCTTTTCACGCCTGCGCACCAGCATCCGCAATCCTGGATAATAAAAATCTTTGTTATTACCACAGCAAGTGTAAATTTCGTTATTGGGATATTACAGTGCAAGCTACTTCACCGTTTGATGCCGACCGTATTAGAGAGTATGTCGAATGCCCATTCAAAGGTGGCATGAATCAGTTGTGGAGAAATCTACTACTTGCCACAAGCATTGAAACATCGCCCTCACCCAAGTGGCCCTATAAGAAAGTGTATTTTTCGGTGGTATATCATCCTCGGAATGATTCCTTACAGCCATCCATCAATGAATTTCAAAAATTGATTGGATACAACGACCGGTTTTTTGCGTTTTCATCGGAAAAATTGATAAACCGAGCAAAAGAGATAAATGACCCGGCTTTATCTGAATGGGTACGCTGGTATCAAGAACTCTATTATTTCTAACCAAGCAATACTTTCGACAAAAATAAG
>DNSH01000034.1 GCA_003499715.1 Candidatus Mesolinea sp.
GAAGAGTGCGATAAAGCTATGGAATGGTTAGTTGAACAAGGGCTGCCAGCTTATAATGCACCTGATTTAGCTGTAAAATCCATAATCAACCTTCGTAAACAGCAACAGATTTCTGAAATTAACAATAATGGTTCTTACACCCCTGGTAAGATTGATCGCGAAAAAGCACGCGCTATTATCGCTGCAGCGCGTAAAAACGGGCGAGATGTGCTGACAGAAATTGAAGCCAAGCAGGTTTTCAAATGTTATGGTTTGCCGGTGACGGCTATTGATATGGCAACTTCTGAAGAGGAAGCGGTGGAATTTGCAGAAAAGATTGGCTTCCCAATCGTGATGAAAATTGTATCTGCAGATATCTTGCACAAATCTGATGCCGGCGGCGTGAAAGTTAATATCAAAAATACAGAGCAGGTCCGTGAAGCTTATCGCACTATATTAGAAAATGCCCGCAACTACAAACCCGACGCCCTCATCGAAGGGGTTGCCGTGCAAGAGATGGCACCTTGGGCAACCGAAGTTATCATCGGCTCTATCAATGATAAAACCTTTGGACCAACGGTCATGTTTGGCTTGGGCGGCATCTTTGTAGAAGTGCTCAAGGATGTTGTCTTCCGCGTCGCCCCAATTTCGGTTGAAGAAGCCCTGCGTATGCAAGATGAGATCCGCAGTGCAGCTATTTTGAACGGCACACGCGGCGAATTGCCTCGGGATAAAGCTGCTTTGGCAGAAGTTTTGGCAGCTTATGCTTACATGGTTGACGATCTCAAAGATGAGGTAGCTGAATCAGACGCCAATCCTGTCATTATGTACGAAGCAGGAAAGGGTGTAAAAGTTGTCGATGCCCGCATTATCTTGACAAAGAAATAAGGACCAACAGAATAAGACAAAAATGGCCACTGTTGGTAAAATCAAGAGTGGCCGTTTTTTTATGTAATCATCAATAAGAAAGTTGAGGTACTTTATGGCTAAAACAAAAAAGAGTTTTTTAATTGATATGGATGGCGTCTTGGTACACGGCTCAGTCATGGTGCCAGGAGCGGATGCCTTCATCAATCGGCTTATTGAGGACAAAAGAAAGTTTTTAATCCTGACCAATAATTCACGCTATACCACACGAGATTTAGCCCACCGTTTGCAGATTACGGGCTTAAATATCCAAGAGGAAAATATCTACACATCTGCACTCGCAACAGCAACATTCCTCGAAAAACAGCACCCTAATGGAACAGCTTTTGTCATTGGCGAGCTGGGTTTAAGCGAAGCACTCCACAAAATTGGCTATGTCCAAACCACGATTGACCCAGAATTTGTGGTGCTGGGAGAAACTTTTGCTTATAACATTGAACAAATCACCAAGGCGATTCGCTTGGTCAAAGCTGGTGCACGGTTTGTGGCTACTAATCCGGATCCTATCGGCAATTCCGCGGAAGGGATCGAGCCGGCTTGTGGCGCTATGGCAGCATTAATCGAGAGAGCAACGGAAATCTCTCCGTTCTTTGTCGGCAAACCAAACCCGTTGATGATGCGCTCAGCCTTGAATTACTTAGATGTACACTCTGAAGATACAATCATGATTGGCGATCGGATGGATACGGATGTCCTTTCAGGTATCTCATCTGGTTTGGATACCGCTTTGGTGCTCTCTGGGGTCACCACACGAGAGGATGTGGAGCGTTATCCTTACCGCCCACGTTGGATTTTTGAATCCGTCGCCGATATTTTTCCGAAAGAATTGGATTAGCCGATCTGCTTGATGAAAAAAGAGAAGTATACCCGCAGAGAGTTTTTAAAGTTTGGAACACTCGGGTTGGGCGCGGTTTTGATGCGCCCACCAAGGTTCACCTTAAACAATGCTTTAATTTCAGCCTCACTTGATCCAAAAGTGAAAGCACCACGCACCTTTTTAGTCGGCAGCCAAAGAGGGGTTAGCGTGCATAAATTACCGGATGACTCTAGCATTATTATCTATCAGCTTGGTTACAATGACATCATCAATGTCTATGATCAAGTGGAGGGGCCGGCTGGTCCTTCTTGGAATCCCATCTGGTATCGCGTTTGGGGCGGTTATGTGCATAGTGGTCACCTGTTTGAGGTCAAATATATCCTCAATTCGCTCAACCCAAACATTCGTCCCACCGGTCAGTTAGCCGAAATCACCGTTCCCTATACGCAATCCTACTTATATAACAATGCGCAAGGCTGGATCCCTGTCTATCGGCTTTATTACGGCACTACCCACTGGATTATGGACGTCATTACCGGTCCAGATGAAAAGCCCTGGTACAAAATAAAAGATGAACTTAATAGTGCAGAATTAGCGGTTCCTTCGGAGCACCTACGATTTATCCCCGATCAGGATTTTGAACCTATATCCCCCAATGTCCCTCCTGGGAATAAGCATATCGAAATCTCCATCACCTATCAGAATTTGAAAGCCTATGAGGGTGACACCCTGGTTTTCCAAACAAAAATTTCCACTGGGAGAATCACGGTACCTGGGGATTTTCACATCCAAACGAAAATGCCATCCAAACACATGGGCGATGGCGATTTATCCAATGATATTTACGCCTACCGTTTTGTCGGCGTCCCGTGGACCTGCTTTTTCCAATTAGAGGACGGCTTAGCGACACACGGTGTTTACTGGCATTCTAACTTTGGGACACCCATGAGCGCTGGCTGTATCAACATGTCCATTGCCGATGCTAAATGGGTTTACCGCTGGTCTACACCCGTCGCTTCACCAGAAGATTGGACTAAGAACGGCTACGGGACTGCGATACGCATTACCCGTTAACTATACAAACTCCATAAATGCCTGATTTCCCAACATTCTCCCGCGTCGGGTTAGACGTAAATGCTGCCCATCTGCCAATATAACCCACTCTACCAAGCCTTTATCCAGCAAGCGGGTGATTTCTTGCGAGAATACCTGCATCATCTCTTGCCCAAAGCGACGATAGAATTCGGCTTGAGAGACCCCTTCACGCGTCAGCCGCAAACCCAACATCATCGTTTCCTGCATCTGGGTAAAGCTCTCGACATTATTCCGCTCGGTGTTCGCTTCTGAAAGCGGAAAAGGCAGGGTTGACTCCTGGTTTGAAACTCTGCGTATATATTCTGGGATGGTAGGGGTATTTAATGTGCGGAAATTTTCGGCGAAGCCAGCCGCCGCCACACCTACGCCAATGAATGGAGTCATTTGCCAATATGCCTTATTGTGCCGCGATTCAAACTCTGGAGAGGCTGCGCAACTAGAAATTTCATACTGCTCATAGCCAGCTGATGCTAAAACGTCCATCGTCAGCTCATACATGTCGGCAGCAATGTCTTCATCAGGTGCTGGCATCTCTCCTTTTGAGATTTGATCGGCGAATGGCGTACCTTCCTCCACGATGAGGTTATAAAGCGATAAATGCTCTGGGTGGATTTTTATGGCTTCTTGTAAGTTACATTCCCAAGCCTTTATACCCTGCTTAGGTAAACCAAAAATGAGATCCAAACTCAAGTTTTCAAAACCCGCCTGCTTTGCCCACAGGATGCTTTCCAGCGCTTCCGCACGTGTGTGAATTCTTCCCAATTGGGCAAGTTCTGCATCGGAGAAGGATTGCACCCCTAAGCTTAGACGATTGACACCTATAGTGCGCAATTCCTGCAAATAGGTAAAGGTTAATGTGCCGGGGTTAGCTTCTAAGGTTATTTCAGCGTTCTCCGCCAACCCAAAACTCATTTCCACCGCAGCAAGCAAAGCCTTTACTTGCCCAATCGAGAGCAGGGAAGGCGTCCCCCCGCCAAAATAAACAGTTTGAGCTGGCTCTTTGATTTCTCCGCGGGATTTGCCTAACCAGTGGATTTCTTTGATAGCGGCTTCGACGTATGCCGGCAGCCAAGTTTGCATACCAGCATACGTGATAAAATCACAATAAAGACACCGACGCACACAAAACGGAACATGGACATATATACTGAGCACGGTTATATTTTATCAGTCTGATAAGCTTAATTTAAACGGCTTGCCAGTTTAACCGTCGCTGTGTATACTCATTTCTCTGGATAGATTATGATGAAACAAGATAAAGAATCGAAAAACACGAAAATCTGCCCTGTCTGTGGCACGCGCGTGAGCGAAAACGCAACCCGTTGTTTGGTTTGTGGAGCACAGCTAACCGCAACAGCCTCGACCAAATATGCTCCTACGCTTGCAGCTTCCAAAGGAACACCCGAAATCCGCCTGAAGCTGCCGGTGGCGATTGCCCTTGGGCTGGTTTTTATTGCCCTCCTCGCTGGGTTGGTTTTTACACTTATGCAAACCCCTGATCAAACGCTGGGGGCAGCTGCTCCCGCAGAAAACACACCAACGCCTACAGCAACTATCACGCTAACACCAACTACGACGCTGACACCCACACCCATGCCGACATGGACGCCATTGCCACCGATCGAATATGTGGTCAAGAATACAGATTATTGTTCCTCTATTGCGGCACTGTTTGGCGTCTCCGTGCAAAGTATCATCAGGGAAAACAACTTGGATGCCAACTGCACCATCAAGGAAGGGGATGTACTCAAGATTCCGCAGCCCACACCCACCCCCTCCCCTCAACCCACATCCACCACAGCCGCGACCGCCGAATCAGACTGCCAAACGATTACGATTACCGTGGAGGCTGGCTGGACGCTAAGCAGTATTGCGATGAACTACAACGTGACAATGGCTGCGATCCGCGAATACAACCGCATGAGCAACGATATTGTCTACGAAGGCATGCCGCTTGTTATTCCTCTGTGTGAACGTAAACCCACCGCTGGACCGACGCCTACGGCTACCCCAGCGCCACCTTATCCAGCCCCCAATTTGTTACTGCCGCGCTCTGGTGCCGCTTTCAACGCTGCTACTAATGCAATCACCCTTCAATGGGCTTCAGTGGCAGATTTACGAGAGAATGAGCTCTACCGTGTAACCGTAGAAGACCTTACGGCTGGGAATGGCATCATCGTTGTCGAATATGTGCAGGATACCAAATATATCCTCCCTAGCACCTATAGACCGTTGGATGCCACCCCGCATATTTTCCAATGGTCCGTAACGGTAGCACGCCAGATTAATTCTGGTAGCAGTAATCCTATATATGAGCTTGCGGGTTATGAGAGCGAAAAGCGCGTGTTCAGCTGGATGGGTACTGGAACAGCTGTCACGCCGACGCCTTAAATAGCTCAGACGCTTACAAATCTGGTTCGTTTAGATAACAATCTGCCTCAAGCGCTGCGGCTGCGCCCATAGCAGCCGAGGTGATAATCTGACGATAGTGCGGATCAGCAATCTCGCCAGCGGCAAATACACCCGGAACGCTGGTACGCATCATCCAATCAATGCGTACATAACCTTTGTCATCCAGCTCCACTTGGTTTGCAATCAAGGCAGTGTTAGGTACATGACCAATGGAGATAAAAACGCCGTCGGTTGGAACATCGAACCGTTGGTCAGTCTTTAGGTTGCGCAAACTCAGGCTATGCACTCTTTCCTGCCCCTTAATTTCTTCTACGACCGTATCCCATAAAAAGCGGATTTTAGGGTTAGATCGGGCACGCTTTTCCAGGAGTGGCTGTGCTCGAAGCGCATCGCGTCGGTGGATGATGGTGACGCTGTTAGCAAAGCGTGTGAGAAACAATGCCTCTTCAATAGCACTATCCCCTCCGCCGACAACGTGAATATACTTACCCCGGTAAAAGAAACCATCACAGGTGGCGCAGTACGAAACCCCTCGTCCGGTAAATTCAGCTTCTCCAGGTACGCCCAACTTTTTGTTATCTGCACCCATTGCCAAGATGAGCGTTTCGGCTTCATAGGACTTCGCGTAAGTTTTTACCAAAAAAGGCTTCTGCTGGAGGTCAATAGATTCAACCGGTTCGATGAAGATGCGCGCACCAAAACGGGCAGCTTGTCTTTCCAGGCGCTCGCCTAACTCCATACCAGTAATGCCTTCCGGAAATCCAGGATAATTCTCGATCAAATCCGTTTGAGAGACCTGACCATAGAGTGTCATCCCCGTAAAAACAACCGGTTGGAGCTCTGCCCTGGCAGCATATAAAGCAGCTGTCATGCCAGCAGGACCACCACCAATAATAATTAATTTTTCATGTTCAGTTGCTTCCATGAATTTGTTATTCCTCTTAATTAATTCTAAGCTTGAAGGTCGGCATCGGCTAAGGTTAAAGCTTCATCGATGATCGCAAAGCCTTCGCGTAGCTGCTCATCGGTGATAATCAACGGTGGGATTATGAGCAATATATGGAAAGTATTATTAATATATAGCCCATGCGCCCGTAAATAGTCCTTTACTTTTTTCATCGTTGCAGTCAGGGGCTGAGCTGCAGGGGTAAGCGGTTCTTTAGTTTGGCGATCGCGCACCAGCTCAATTGCGCCAAAAAGTCCTATAGAGCGAACATCTCCCACACAAATGTGCTTTGCTTTCATCTCAGCAAGCAGGTTTTTCAGCGTTTCTCCACGTTTCTGCGTGTTTTCAAGTAAGCTTTCTTGTTCAATAACCTCAATATTTGCCAAAGCCGCTGCCAACGAAACCGGATGTCCGTTATAAGTCAGGCCACCGAAATACATTTTGTCATTGAAAGAATCCGCAATTTCGGATTTCATTGCGACCGCACCCAATGGGGCATAGCCTGAGGTAAGTCCTTTTGCCATCGTAACGATATCCGGGACGATATCCCAATTTTGGAAAGCAAACCACTTGCCAGTGCGCCCAAAGCCAGCCATAACCTCATCGGTGATCAGCAGGATACGACATCGGTCACACAGTGCTCGTAAACCCTGCAGATAGCCTTGCGGTGGCACTAAGATGCCATTCGTGCCTGTAACCGTCTCGATCAGTACTGCAGCGATGGTTTCCGGTCCTTCTCCACGGATAATGTCCTCAAGATGGTTTAGGTAAACTTGGCTAAAATGCTCTTCATCTACCGCCTGCCCATCGGCGAAGAATGGTGAGCGGTAGGGATAAGGGTCTTCAAAATGCACGACACCTGGCATCGTCAGCGGTTCCCAATGCAGGCGGCGGTAGTCGCCGCTCAGCGCCATCGAACCCATCGTAGCGCCGTGATACGAGCGGTAGCGGGTCAATATCTTGAACTTGCCGGTGTAATCCCGTGCTAATTTGACAGCGTTTTCGTTTGCCTCCGAGCCACCGAGGGTGTAAAGAAAGCGGTCCAAGCCAACGGGAAGCAGTGCAGCTAGTTTTTCTCCTAATGCAGCGCGGACTTCGGTCGCCATATGCGGTCCCGCAAAAGTAAGCTCACGAATTTGGCGGATCATCGCCTCTTGCACCTTAAGATTACCGTGCCCGATGTTGACGCACATTACCATCGAATTGAAATCTAAGTAGCGCTTTCCGGAAGGTTCCCAGAAATACACGCCATCGGCTTTTTCAACGGGAATTACATCCGGGTTGCGTTGCGCAGACCAAGTCCAAAAGTTGTGTTTCAGCGACCGCGCCAAAATATCATCTGTTTCCATCTGCCGCTCCTTTTTTGCCTTAATGTCTATGCTATCACATTTCACTCCTAAATCGCATATAATCAGGGACAACTTTCGTATAAGGAACAAACATGCAACCAATATCGCATCCCTTGCAATTTTTTCAAGCCCATTTTGATAAATATCTCTCGAAATACCAGGATTTCCTACGCATTCCCTCGGTTTCTACCGATCCTGACCACAAAGCGGATCTGCAGCACGCCTGTGATTTTCTGGTAGACCAATTAAAAAGCCTTGGCGCAGATTATATTGAAGTCTTCCCTACCCCAATGCACCCAATTGTGTTCGCTGAAAAACGCGCTTCTAAGCCTGATGCACCTACTTTGCTGATTTATGGGCACTATGACGTGCAGCCCGTCGCTCCTTTGGATGAATGGAAAAGTCCGCCCTTCGAACCTACCCTCGAAGGCGATTATCTCATTGCCCGAGGTGCTTCTGACATGAAAGGTCAGGTAATGGCAGTGCTCAGCGCCATCGATAGTATTGCACAGACGAACGATCAGCCACTCAATCTCAAGTTCCTCTTCGAAGGCGAAGAGGAGATCGGCTCGCCTTCCTTGGAGACATTTATTGCTTCCCACCGTGACTTGCTGGCATGCGATATGGTGCTTAACCCTGATGCCGGTATGGTCGGACCGGATTCGCCCACAATCGTCTATGGCTTACGCGGATTGGTCTACTTTGAGGTTCGCATCGACGGACCTAAAGCGGATTTACACTCCGGACTTTTTGGCGGCGTGGTTGCAAACCCAGCAATTGTGCTTTCCGAAATTATCGCCAACCTGCATGCCCCCGATGGCTCGGTTGCCATCCCTGGATTTTATAACCAGGTCTTACCTCTAACCCCAGAGGAAAAAGCCCGCATTGCTGCCAACCCAATCCGTGAATCGGATTTACTCGCCATCACGGGTGCCCCCGCCCTTTATGGCGAGGCAGGTTTTACACCCATGGAACGCATCGGCGCGCGCCCAACCTTGGATGTTAATGGGCTTTATTCCGGCTTTATCGGAGAAGGGAGCAAAACGATTATTCCAGCATACGCCAATGCCAAGATCTCTTGCCGGCTGGTTCCAAATCAAGATCCAGATCAAGTTTATGACGCTATCAGGACCCACATTGAAAGTCGGGTCCCGCCTACGGTGCGCCTAACGATAGTCAAACACTCTGGTGCACCAGCCTACTTAGCTGATGACGCCCCTGGGTTGCAGCACTTAGCTTCTGCGCTCTCCGAAACTTGGGGCAAACCTGTTATTTTCAAACGCGAAGGCGGCAGCATTCCCGTGGCAATAACGATGCAAAACTATTTAGGCGTTAAGTCTCTCCTCACCGGTTTTGGCTTGCCAGATGATCACATTCATTCGCCCAATGAGCACCAACACCTCCCAACCTGGAAAAAAGGTGTTCAAGCACTTATCCGTTTTATCACCGGTTTTGAGCATGAAAGCTGAGAGCGCTGAACTTCGCCTGCCGGCTTATGGCGGACAGGCAGTGATTGAAGGCGTTCTGATGCGCGGGAAGCGGGCGCTGGCTATGGCAGTGCGTGATCCCGAAGGAGAGATCGTCCTCTTTGATGAGCAGCTGCCAACCCTCTATCGATCGTGGTGGGCGCGCGCGCCATTTTTCCGTGGTATTGTCAGCCTCTGGGATTCGTTGAGTATGGGGATGGAATACCTGACGAAGTCCGCCAACGTGCAAACTGGAGAGGAAGAGAAAATCGAAGGCAAAGAGCTAGTCTTCACAATGCTGTTTTCCATCCTCGTCGGTGTCGGTCTATTCTTCCTTTTGCCAGCTTTACTTGCTGGCTGGTTAGAGAGCGGATTGCAAACAACCGCCTGGGTCAGCAACCTGATCGAAGGCTTGCTGCGCCTCATTATCTTAGTTGTCTATATGGTATTGATTGGCAAAATGCCAGAAATCCAGCGCACCTTTATGTATCACGGCGCTGAACACAAGACGATTAACGCTTTCGAAGCGGGAATTGATTTAGAACCTCAAGGTGTGGCACAGCAAACGCGCGTGCATCCGCGCTGCGGGACTTCTTTTATTCTCTCGATGGTGTTTATTTCAATTTTAGTCTTTACTTTGCTTGGTCCTCAGCCCCTACTTTTGCGCCTGATCTCACGCATCCTCTTGCTGCCGGTTGTTGCCGGGCTTTC
>DNSH01000044.1 GCA_003499715.1 Candidatus Mesolinea sp.
CAGGTGGAATAGACAATCTCGCCGCCAACTCGCGTGGCAGTGACTGCTGACTCGAGCAACGCAAACTGCCGTGATGCTAAACGGGAGCGCTCATCAGGTGTAATGGGGCGGTGCGGGTGGCTGGGTGAAGCACGTAAACTTTCCATACTGCAAGGCGCATCCAGCAAGACACGATCAAAAGTCCCGGGGAACCAAGCACCCCATTTTTCTCCTGGATAATTCGTGATGACCGTATTGAGCGCACCCCAGGTTTGCAAGACCACCTTGAGAGCTGGCAGCCGGTTGAGACTGGCGTCGTTTGCGATCACCAAGCCATGATCTTGATTGAGATCTACCAGCTGGGTGGTTTTTCCACCTGGAGATGCTGCCATATCGAGGGTTAAGCTCAGTGTATTCGAAGGAGAAAAAAGTGCTACTGGCAGCATCGAAGCGGCGTCTTGTAAGTAATAGTACCCAAGCCTGTGCTCAATGGTTTGGCTAGGAGGGGTGTTATAGCGTTTTAGTTGGAAGCCAGCCGGGTAAAATGGCACTGGGGAAGTCTCCCATCCATACCAGTTTGTCCACTTAGCCAGTGCTTGGGCAGGGTCAGGACTTTTGAGCAAATTGACGCGTAAGGCAATCGGAGCTGGTTCGTGAATTACAGTCAACAACGCTTGGTAATCCTCTGCAGAAAGATATGGCGCATAACGTTCCAAGGCGGAAATGCTAGGGTCAGAAATGGGATTGAGTGGAGAGTTCATCGCTTATGTATAAAAAAGATAAGCTCATTACCAACCTGGGTTTGTTCTAACTCCCATGGCAAGCCAGCAATCGCCTCTTTGATCAACTGGGTGTGATAGGCTACAAGTGAATGGTGCCCGCGTAGGTCTTCAGCTGGCAGGCTGACGATTATGAGCTTCACTGGCAGCGCTTGGAAAAAACTTCGATTGCAACCGGGAGAACGTTTTTCGAAACGATGGGCTTCCTTAAAGAAAAAAGCACAATCTGCTGGCTGAGATGGTGGATTGACGAGAATATCTTGTTGGATGGCATGCGCCGAGGGGTAGGCGCGAGCAAAAAATGCGTTGAGGAAATCTAACCGTGGCTGGTGAATATCATAAGCCAGGAATTCTGTTTCATTTGGGAAATTTAACCAAGGCAGGAGTAATGGGTCCAGCGCGCAAGCCAGATCGAGGATGCGATTGGGTGTATCGATATGATCACGCAAGCATTGGCAGAAAGCCTCGATATGAGGTAGGCGTTCGCGGGTAGAAGCGTGTTTCTGCATTACGCTGAGTGCCCAAGCTTTCACTTGGTCTGGTGTGGGATTTACCTGGAAGCAAGCCTTCATCCTTTCCGTTTCCTGCGCATAGTCAATATCCTCTAAATAGGGGGCGATAACGTTGTGCAGCTTTTTACGAAAACGTTGGGTAACTTCCGCTTTACTGCCGCCTAATGCAGATTCGGCTGTGAGCATGTCTTGCAACGTCTCCTCCGGCAAATTGAGCTCGCGATATTTGCGTGATTTGCGTGTATGCTCAATAATGGCTTCGAATTCAACTTGATCCATACTTCACCGTGAAAGCAGGAAAGCAATTTCAGTGGGGAAGGTGAAAGCCTCAACTTTGAAGTTTAAACCTTCGATCAGGCGGTAAAAAGCGGTAGTGTAGTTAGCTGGCATGCCCTTTGGTCTTCCGCCTAAACTCTTAGCTGGATAAGAAACCAGGATGTGCTCAGCTTGAATCCCTTCAAGTAAACGACGGCTGAATGTTTTATCGATCTGATCTAGCAGAGGTAAGGTCTTCAAGAGGAAAGCCACTTGCACGTGTTCATTAGGGATGCAGCTGGTGAGATCGCAGGCAAAAGCTTGCCCGTTAATACGATAGCTCTCAAAAAATGCGTTCAAAAAGTCTATCATCGGTTGAAGGACGTCACAGGCTAAGTAGGTGCAATCTTCTGCGAGAGGCATCCAAGGCAGTGCCAAGGGGTTCAAGCCACACGCCAGATCTAAAATAGAATGCATAGGGCTGATGCTTGCCAAGCATGTGGCATAAAAGTCCTTCAAGAAGGGCAAGCGTTCAGCGGTGGAAGCGTGCAGGCGGAGCATGCGTTGGCAAAGCTCATGTTTATCTTGGGCTGAATCCCTAAAAAGTGCGCTCCACTGCGCGTAGTCTACCTTTGTAGGAAGGTATGCACCGGTCAGCTGGTGTAATCGGCTGCGGACTGCTTTGACACTTTCTGAAAAATTGGACCGCTTCTGTAACTCCTCACGGGCAATGCGTTCGACCAGGCTTGGAGCAATTTGTGCATACTTTGGGGATTGCTGCACACTTGTGATTAGTTGGGTGAGTACTCCTGGATTAATCTCATCCATTCCGCAAGGTCTCCATCAGCTGAGTCATAAAGCGCAAATTGTGCTGGCTGGCAAGGCGCTGGTAAGAAGCATCTTTCATGCGGTATAAATGATTGAGATACGCCAAACTATAGTGCTGACATGTTGGGCAGTCACAGCCTGGCGAAATTGGCTCAGAACTGCGCATATAAATATCGTCACCGATGTAGACGTAGCGGAACCAGTCTGAACCGGCGTCAGGAATTGCTCCGGCGTTGCTCAGGGCATACAAGCGTCCATGGCGGGCATCGCGGGTCGGCATAGCGCAATCGAATAGCGCATAGCCTAAGTGATAACAGGTGGAAACGTTAAGTGGATGACCAATGCCAAGCGCATGAATCGGAAACTGATTAGGAATGAGCCTGCGAGTATACGCCAGGATATCTGTCAGTAGCTGTGATTGGTCATTTAGCGGCCAGCCGCCGAAGCCAAAACCATCGAAGCCTATCTCGAGCAAGGCTTCAGCACAGCGCTTGCGCAGCTCGGGGTATCCTCCACCTTGAATAACTGCAAAGAGTAATGGTCGGTCTTCAGGGGATATCTGCCGCGCGGTTAATTGTTTTTCGAATCTATCTTTGCAGCGCTTTGCCCAGGCTATCGTACGCTGCACAGAAAGCTGCTGCTCTTCAAAGGGAGCATCCACATGCGTGCAATCGTCTAAGCAGAAGAGCACATCAGCGTTAAAACTGAGTTGAAGCTGAATGCTTTTCTCTGGCGTAAGAATCAACTTGCGGTTAGAGCCTTCTGGTCGGAAGATAATTCCATTTTCGTTCAGGCTGCCAAATTTTGGGTTTTGACGGATGAGAGAATACGCTTGAAAGCCTCCGGAATCGGTCATAATCAAGCCACCCCAGCCAGAAAAACAGTGCAGCCCGCCCATGGCTTGAATAACTGAAGAACCCGGTTTCTGCATCAGGTGGAAAGCGTTCATCATCACCGCTTGCACGCCAGCTTCACTCAAGTCGGTACTCGTTAGGCTGCGCACGTAGCCGAAAGTTGCATCAGGTAAAAAAGCTGGTAAAGGCAATGTATGTTGCCGAACTTGGAGAGTGTTCATGGGGTTAAAACGGCTTTTTCTGCGGACGGTCAAGGATCAAAATAAATTCAGCTTTGCGGTTTTGTATCCTCGTAAGAATTTCATCGACCGGACCAAGGTAGAGGTGCTCTTCTGGCATGGTTAAATCACAAGCTAAGAAAATATTTTGCTTTTTACCAAAAGACTGTTGAACTTCCTGAAGCAATCTTTGCATTCGGTAAGGTGTATCCATCAACACAAGCGGATAATCGGCATATTTCAATTGAGAAAGCTTCTTCCGGCGCTGGTCTATTTTGACCGGCAAGAACCCGATAAAGAGGAATTCTTCCAGGTCAAATGGGCACACTGACAGTGCAGCCATCAATGAGGAAGCACCAGGCAGAGGCGTGACCGCAATATTCATCTCATAAAGCAGCTGGAGGAGTTTTTTACCCGGATCAGAGAAGACTGGTGTGCCGCAATCGGAAATCAACGCTAAAGATTGACCCTGGGCAAGCATCAACAAAACATCCTGAATCCGCTCTGCTTCGTTGTGTTCGTTGAGCTCCAACAAAGGCTTTGCGATGCCAAGGCTTCTGAGCAAGCGCGAGCCATTTCTATGCTCCTCACACAGGATTACGTCTGCATGAGCCAGGGTTTCTATAGCGCGTGTGGTTATATCGCCGGCGTTTCCGATCGGTGTAGCCACTACGTAAAGCTTGCCGGCGGATTTTGCTGTTGTGGAGTTTGCGTTCAAGGTCATAGCTAGGTATGATTATACCCTACGGGTACCTTACCCTACGGGTAGATATTATAGGAATACTTTTAGTAAATTGGAAGCATACTTAATCCAGAGGCTGAAAATATGCTTCAACATGAGGATGAATGAAAAAGTTTAGCCGTTTATCTCAAGTATCGCTGTTACTCGCTGTTCTATTCACTGTGGATAAGCTCTTAGGAGTTGCGCGCCAGATGCTAATTTCACGGCAGTTTGGGCTTTCAGCGGAGTTGGATGTGTTCAACGCAGCCAACAACCTGCCGGACATGCTCTTCATGCTCATTTCTGGTGGTGCTTTGACAATCGCTTTTATCCCCGTGCTTACAGAAGTGCTGAACCAAGATGGCAAGAAGGCAGCCTGGGGGCTCTTTTCCAATGTGCTCAATTTAGTGTTTTTAGTGACAGCAGTTATTGCAGTTATTTTCGGGATTTTTGCTCAACCTCTGGTGAGCAGCCAACTTGGCGTGGCGCCAGGCTTCTCCGCTGAGCAAATACAGCTCACTGTGCTCTTACTTCGTCTGAATTTAGTTGCCACTTTAGTTTTCTCGGTCAGTGGCTTGGTAATGGCAGGGTTGCAAGCTAATCAACATTTCTTATTACCCGCTCTGGCGCCCATTTTTTATGATTTTGGCCAAATCTTTGGAGCAATCATTTTAGCGCCGAGCGAGCCTTATCATCTCGGGAGCCTCACTTTGCCAGCTTTAGGCTTGGGCGTGGAAGGACTTGTTTACGGCGTGATTCTTGGGGCATTACTGCATTTGCTTATCCAGGTGCCAGGATTGCTCAAATATCAGTTCCACTGGCAGCCGCGCCTCAATCTAAAAGAAGCAAACACCCAAAAAGTCCTCAAGCTCATGGGTCCGCGTGTATTGAGCATGCTCTTTATTCAACTAATTTTTGTTGTTCAGGATAATATTGCTTCGCGTTTGGCAACGGGCTCGGTGACCGCATTAACTTATGGCTGGTGGATTATGCAAGTGCCGGAAACACTTATCGGCACAGCGGTTGCGACCGCCGTGCTGCCAACACTCTCTGAATTTATTAACCAAGGGAAAATGGATCAATTTAAAACCCAAATTGAAAAGGCAGCCCGTGCTATGCTGACCCTTACCATTCCGATTGCAATAATTGCTGCGGTGGTTATTTTACCGGTCGTACAAACCTTGTTGGGCTTCACACTATCCGATGCTATGTGGGTAGCAGCAGTAACTCGTATTTTCTTATTGGGGATTGTAGGGCATGCGCTTGTAGAATTGTATGTGCGTTCGTTTTATGCAATGCAAAAGCCTCGCGTTCCTTTGTTTGGTTCAGCTTTGACGTTTGTTGTTTTCTTGGGTATTAGCTTGCTTCTGACGCCATCATTGCAAGCGGCTGGCATCGCTGCTGCTAACACCCTTGCTTATAGCCTTCAAGCGGTGTTGCTGTTGGTGTTGCTCAACCGACAGTTGACTTCAACGCAAAAACTTTCACCACAGCTTTGGCGGAGTCTGTTTGCAGCACTATGTGGGGGTGTGGCTGCGGCTCTGGTGATGCGCTATCTGCCTGGGATGAGCGGGAGTTTTATTGCAGCAATTCTCGCCGCATTATTTGGTGTGGTCGCTGCTGGTGTGATCGTCCGTAAAGATTTACGTAATTTGGCTAACCTTTAACCTGAGGTATAATTTTCAGCCTATGGACATGAAAAATAACGATCAATCAAACGATATTCAGCAAACTCCTCAGGAGACTGAACCTATCAGCACTCCTAAAGAGGCAATGGTGGGATCGGAGCCCCCATCGGAACAGCCAACGGAGCAAAAACAGCGCAAAACACCTTGGATTTTATATGCGGTGATATTTTTGATATTAGCGCTGGTATTGGGGGCTTACTTTGGCTATCGTAATGGCATCGCACGCCGATTAGAGAAAGAAAAAACCACTGTTGTGCAGGTTGCTGCTGAACAGTATCAATTGGCTTTTCAGGATATTGCAGTGGGAAACTACGAAACTGCTAAAACACGAATTGAATATGTGATCAAGATTTATCCGCAATTTCCTGGGGCACCGGAGCTTTTACACGATATCCTCCTGAATCTCGAGCAACCGACGGCAATGCCAACTCCGATCGCAGAATTTACGCCCACACCCGCGGTAACCAGCACCCCAGATTTTCGCGCTGCAGAACAGATCTTTACGGAAATTCAGCAAGCAGTTGCAGCAAAACAGTGGGATCAAGCTATTCAAGATATCATTGCTATCCGCGAGGTCAATTATGACTATCGCAAAATACAGGTAGATGGTTTTTACTACATTGCCCTGCGTAACCGCGGTATTCAAAGGATCCAATCCGGACAGCTCGAGCAAGGGTTGTTTGACCTCGCCACTGCTGAACAGTTTGCCCCCTTGGATGGTGAAGCAGACGGCGTTCGCTCATGGGCACAACTTTACTTGAGCGGTGCCAGTTATTGGGACGTCAATTGGCAGCGCGCGATTGATATCTTTGCTCAAGTCAAGGATGCTTACCCTTATCTCATGGATTCTTCAGGTATGACCGCGATTGAACGCTATCGGGTAGCGCTTTACCTCTATGGAGATCAATTTGCTGCCTCAGGAGACTACTGTAAAGCCCACGAATACTATCTGCAATCCTTAGCCGTAGGACCGAATCCAGATGTTCAAGCGACGGGGCAACGCTATGCAGAAGCATGCCAGAACATGCTGGCAACCCCTGAGCCAACCGAAGAGCTTACACCGATCCCAACTGAGCAAACACCTCTTCCACCCACAGAACCAACACCGGAACAAACGCCATAGCCATAAAACTAATCATAGAGTTGATTGCCTGACGATGTTTGCACCGCCAGGCTTTTTTTATTTTCTGATTTCGATATAAGCTCTTTAGAGGACTTGTCCGAACAAATCATGCTGCATCGCAGCCGTAATGCGCACGGGGAGCATCTCGCCAACCTCACCGGTGCCTTCTGCAATCACCAATCCATCGATTTCCGGCGCATCACGATATGTGCGCCCAATTAAGACACCATTTTCTTGATCCACGCCCTCAAACAGCATATTGAGCACTTTTCCGCGCAGTTTTTGGTTATTTTGATAAGAAATACCAGCCTGCAAGGTCATTAACTCTTGACGACGGGCTTCTTTGACCTCTTGAGGGATTGGGTCGCCCAAGATTTGGGCTGGTGTACCGGCTTCCAATGAGTAAGTAAAGATGCCGACGTGATCAAACTGCATTTCCTCGAGGAAATCCTTCAGCAGACGGAAACTATGCTCGGATTCTGTTGGAAAGCCGACAATAAACGTGGTACGTATGACGAGGTCAGGCAGCTTGGCGCGCATCTTTGTTACCGTGTGCCGCACCCAATCTATATCGCTAGGACGGCGCATCATTTGCAGCACTTTAGGATCAGCATGCTGTAGGGGGATATCGAGATAAGGCAGCAGTTGTGGAAATTCGCCCATCATATCGATGAGGCGGTCGCTGATATAACCGGGGTAGGTGTAAAGCAGACGCACCCAAGGTACTTGAGGAATGGCTGGTAATAGATCGGCGAGCAAACCTGGTAAGCCGTCGGTCAACCCAAAATCTTGACCGTAATCGGTTACATCCTGAGCAATAATGTTGATTTCTTGGATCCCAGCAGCTTGCAAAGCATATGCATCTTTTAAGATGTCTTCTTTTGGTCTACTGGTCAGTGTACCTTTAATGCCTGGGATGGCACAAAAAGCACAGGAACGCCGGCAGCCATCAGCAATTTTGAGGTAGCTGCTACCCCCCTGAATCATATAGCCAGGAAGTTCAGGGTGATTAATGATATGTGCGTGCCCAGGAAAGTAAATCTCGCTATGAGATTGAGGGTGCTCATTAAGCGCTCGCATTAGAGGGAGGATGTCCGCTAAGTCGCGCGTGCCCATCAAACCGTCGATGCCTGGAACGCTTGCAAGCAGCTCAGCTCGATAGCGTTCTGTTAGGCAGCCAGCAGCAATCAGTTTCTGCCCCCGGCGTTTGTGATCAGAAAACTCTTGCAATGCCTGGAGCGATTCCTGCCGGGCGTCGTGGATGAAGCCGCAAGTATTGATAATGATAAACTCTGCTTGGTTAGGATCTTCCACGAGGGTAAGGCCTTGTTCAGAGAGTAAACTCCATAAGCCCTGAGAATCGACCAGGTTCTTTGCACAGCCCAGAGAGATGAGGTGAAATGTGTTTGGTATTATTTTCATGGCAGAACCGTCGTTGTGGGGGTTGGTTGGAAAGGAGGTGTGGCAGAAAGGTCCTGCATACCGTTGGCGTCAAAGCGCAAACGTAAGAGCTGACCAACACGGCTAAAAGGATCTAATTGCGTTTGGTTGTAGACAATTTCTAGTGCAGCAGCATTTCCAGCTTCCAGCTCTAGGTATTCCTTGGCTGTGTAAGCTTCCACACTGCCAGCAGGCATTCTACCTTGATAAACTTCCTCGTTATCAGCGTTGACTTTGACCCAAACGGATTGGCGCGCATGAACGACGACTTGGATAGGTGCGGTTGTATCCAGGAGAACGCTCAGCGGTGTAGCTGTAGGCAGTTGGAAAGCAGGTGCTTCTTCGGTGGGGGTTTGGGTTAGTTCTATACCCATCGGTGTCTGGGAGCCAATCAAGATCTCTTGAATTTCGGGGAGGTTGGTTGTTTCAGTTTGGGGTTCAGGCTGGTTCATCAACTGAGCAGCCCCCCAAACCATGAAGAATATAATGCCACCCACGAGCAAAGTCCCAAAAAAAAGATCTAAGGTGAAAAAGCGCCTAAGTGCGACCCAACGCGGAGAAAGCAGCCTGGCGCGCTTGCGCGGTTTGCTCTCGGCGGCAGCTTTTTCTGCTAAGCGTTCCTGCAGCGCATCGGCAAATTGCACCAATAATAAATCAGTGTTGAGGTTTAGGAAGCGCGCATAGGTTTGCAGCAATCCTTTAGCTTCGGCGGGGCTAGCAAACGCGTCTAAGTTACCTTGCTCCAAGGCTATCAACTGGGCTCGGGGAATGTGAGTCTGTTCGACGAGCAGATCCCACGGGATATCTAAGTATCGTCGGCGGGCGTTTAGCTGTCTGCCAATGTCATCCAGCATTTGCTGGGAGCGCGATACCGGCAGAGGTGATAAAACTTCAACTGCTTTATTATCCTTTGGGGCTGTTCCCGTTTTGTTTCGGCGCCTGATGCGCTTAGGCTCCTTCTTTTTTGATGATTTTACTTTTGGTGGAGGTATTACTTCTGAAGGTGCTTTTAATTCTTCGGCAGATTGATTGGTTGATGCGTCTGATATTGGTGCTTCTTCTGCTGTTATCTGGGGAGCAGATTCTTCTAGGGGAACGCCTAGAAAATCGGCGTAAAGCTTGAGGAAGCCGCGGATTTGGACGCGAGAACCCAAATCTGCATATTCGTCATTCTCCAGATCCTGCAAGATGGAAAGGCGGATGCGGGTGGATTTCGCAACCTGCTCAAGGGGAATATGCCGTTCTTCGCGGATCTGTTTTAGCTTTGAGCCAGAAATTTCAGACATGTGCTCATTCTAACAAAACCGACCTGGTCTGCCAAATCAGTGACGCGATCAGGTCGGAATATTGAAAATTAATTAAGAGGCCGCGGGTTTATGCTTCGGCTTCTGCTTGGATTTCTGTTGAAGTATCGACAGCTTCTACCTTAGTTTGTGCTTCAACGCTCTCGGTGGAGGGAGCTTTAGTGGACTGAGGTTTTACGGCTTCACCTTCTCGGCGTACGATCACTTTGATTTGCGGGATGAGGTCAAGCGTCAGGTGAATCGGAATATCGAATTCACCCAGCGTACGGATAGGTTCGGTTGAAATTTGGTGGCGGTCAATTTCCAATTCTTTCAGCTCTTTAATCCGATCTGCGATCATTTGGGGGGTTACAGAGCCATAAAGTTTGCCGGTCTCACCAGCTTTTACGACGAAATCCACCTCGAGGCCAGAAAGGATATCTGCTACGCCCATTAGTTCATTACTGAGGATAGCGCGTTTTTCATTTGCCTTAGAAGCAATGGATTCGGCTAAGGTCATGGTCTTTTCGGTGGCAGGAATTGCCAAACCTTGCGGGATTAAGTAGTTGCGCCCATAGCCATCAGCAACCTTCTTGATATCCCCCGCTCTGCCTAATTTATAAACGTCCTTAATTAATAAAACTTTCATCACAAGCCCTTTCTGCTGTAATTTATTTTTTTACTTCACGTGAAGGGTACAACACGCGAGCGGCAAGTATTTTATCACATTCCTTGAGGCGTCAAGGTGAAAAATTAATCCAACCCTCAGAGCTTTGTAAGTTTAATTTTCTAACCAAGAGCGCAGATAGATTATACTTATAGCCGTTGAGCAAAATTAGATTGGAGAGAAATCTATGCCTGATCAAGAAAACTATAATGCCTGGTTAGATAACATCTATCAGCCCACAGCAAAAAAATACCCTGAACGCAAAACAGAATTCAAAACCTCATCTGGGATCCCCCTACCCGCGATTATTCCTCCAGAGCAAATTAATCCGGACTGGTTTGATTTGTTAGGATTCCCCGGAGCTTACCCCTTTACGCGGGGCGTACAGCCGACCATGTACCGCGGCAGGTTTTGGACTATGCGGCAATATGCTGGCTACTCGAATGCTGAAGAATCTAACCGACGCTACCGCTTTTTGCTCGAACAGGGGCAAACCGGGCTCTCAGTAGCCTTTGACCTGCCCACGCAGATTGGCTACGATGCCGATGACCCGATTGCGTTGGGCGAAGTGGGCAAGGTAGGCGTTTCGATTTCCTCCCTTGAGGATATGGAGACACTTTTTAGCGGAATTCCGTTGGATAAAGTATCCACTAGCATGACGATTAATGCCCCAGCAGCTATATTGCTGGCGATGTATATTGCTGTAGCAAAGAAGCAAGGCATTGAGCCGCAAAAGCTGCGGGGCACAATCCAAAATGACATTCTCAAAGAATACATCGCCCGTGGGACGTATATCTTCCCGCCAGATCCGAGCATGCGCCTGATTACGGACGTTTTTCAGTATTGCCGAGATGAAGTGCCCAACTGGAATGTAATTAGTGTATCCGGTTATCACATTCGGGAAGCTGGCTCTACTGCGGTACAAGAAGTTGCGTTCACACTCGCCAATGCCATTGCTTATATTGAAGCAGCCTTAAGGGTTGGCATGGAAATCGATGAATTTGCCGGGCAGATATCCTTTTTCTTCAATGCGCATAACAACTTTTTTGAGGAGATTGCCAAGTTCCGGGCAGCACGTCGGTTGTATGCCAAAATCATGAAGGAACGCTTCCACGCTCAAAAGGATGGATCCCAAAAACTGCGCTTTCACACTCAAACTGCCGGCTCAACGCTTACAGCGCAGCAGCCGGAGAATAACGTGGTGCGTGTTACACTCCAGGCGCTGGCTGCTGTGCTAGGCGGGACGCAATCGCTGCATACCAACAGTATGGATGAAGCTCTTTGGCTGCCTACCGAGAAATCTGTGCAGGTGGCTTTGCGCACCCAGCAAATTATTGCCTATGAATCCGGCGTAGCGGATAGTGTTGACCCAATGGCTGGCTCTTACTTGATTGAACACTTAACAGATGAGATCGAAGAACGCGCGCGCATATATATCGAAAAGATCGATGCCATGGGTGGGGCACTGCG
>DNSH01000015.1 GCA_003499715.1 Candidatus Mesolinea sp.
AACAGAGGAACAGTAATTCATGAGAATCGCTTTAGTTATTATTCAAACGCTGGCACAGGTATTGAGTGTGCTGGTGATAATTCACAGCTTGCTAAGTTTTATTTTGCCCCTCGATCATCCTGTACGGCTGGCAATTGGTAGGATTATTGATCCAATGTTGCAACCTATTCGGCGGTTGGTAAGACCTGTAGGCGGCTTAGATTTCTCCCCAATGGTTTTACTGCTGCTCATTTACGTGGTGGAGATGCTCCTCCGTCAGTTGATTGTGGCTATTTTTTAGAGGAACCCCCTTACGCTTTATATAAGATGCGCCCGCACGTTTTACAGTGTGCAAGAATATTTGGTGAACGCGCAGCTTGCATATCTGCGGGGGAAATGGTCATTCCGCAAGCTTCACAGCTCTCTTCGATGATTGCTGCCACTGCTTTGCCGGCTTTTGTTTTGAGCAGGGATTCGTAGTGAGCTAAGACATCGGTCGGCAGAGTCTTGATCAACGCTTCACGTTGGGCATTCAAGCCAGCCAAGTCATTTTCGAGTCGGTGCTTTTCTCCTAAGAGCAGAGATCCTTGTGTAGCACGATTACTTAGGCAGTCTTTGTACGTTTGTTCAGCTTCCTCCAATGCTTGTTGAGCGGCTTCAAGCTCGAGCATCGCTTCTATTTGTTGGTCTTCCAGCTCCTGGATTGACTTACCCAGAAAGTCTGCTTCAGATTGCAAATCTTGGAGGTCCTTAGGGTTGCGGATTTTACCGCCAAAGAGTTGATTTTGGTTTAGCTCTAACTTCATCCGCTTTGCGGCCGTTTGCTGAGCTACATCACGCAACTCGCTTTGAGCCTGCTTAAGGTTCTTTTCAGCCTGCTCTTTGACTTTTAAGCAAGCTTGGATTGCTTCATCGGCAGCTAATTCAGCTTCGATTTGGGCGATGCGCTGGGTGATCTTTTGCCGCTGAGTATCTATCGTTTGCAGACGGTACAGGCTAAAAGATAGGTTCATCTCTCCCTCCACGGATGTACTTTTACTGATAAGGACATTTTATCATCTCACGCAGCCGATCTGCTCTCCAATTTGCATCAAAATACCAACCTAAAGAATCAGAATGATATGATTAGAAGGTAGAAATAAACACAAATTATGTTGTTTTTTAATATCAAGGAGGTGGAAATTGACAAAATTACGCTTAGGGTATATCGGCTTGGGTAGGATGGGCAAGCCCATGGCAATTAATCTGCTAAAGGCAGGTTATCCGCTGATCGTTTATAACCGCTCACACGGCAAAGTGCAAGAGTTAGTCAATTTGGGGGCACTTGCAGCAACGTCCCCAAAGCAGGTGGCTGCAGAATCTGACGTTGTGTTTACCAACTTGCCGGATACACCTGATGTGCTTGCCGTTGCCTTAGGAAAAGACGGCATTATCGAAGGCGCACATGAAGGATTAATCTGTATCGACAACTCTACCATCAAGCCTTCGGCTAGCCGCGAAATTTATGCTGCACTTAAACCGCTAGGCATGAGCTGCTTAGATGCCCCCGTTAGCGGCGGGGATATTGGCGCGCAGCAAGGCACGCTAGCGATTATGGTGGGCGGCGATGCTGATGCGCTGGAAAAGGTCATGCCCATCTTGCAAGTGATCGGCAAAACCATTACCCACGTAGGTGGGCCTGGCAGTGGTCAGGTGGCTAAGGCTGCCAACCAAATTATGGTGGCAGCACAAATGGTGGCGATGGGCGAACTGCTCATTTTTGCCCAAAAAGCTGGCGCCAATCCACGCAAGGTCGTGGAAGCGATCAAAGGCGGGGCAGCCCAGTGCTGGACGCTGGACGTTAAACCTCAAAGGCTCTTTGCCGGAAATCGCGAACCAGGCTTCCGCTCGGCGTTGCAGGCGAAGGACCTCAACATCATTATGGAAACAGCGCGGGAATATGGCTTATCCCTCCCCAGCGTGGCGCTTGATAATCAACTCTATGCAGCCTTATGCGCAATGGACTTAGGTGAGCTGGATAATTCCGGCATCATCAGCATAATTGAAACTTTAAATAACGAAGCATTGCGTATAGATGAGGAATAATTCGACAATAAACTCGTGAAAATAAGGTTTTCAAGAGTATAATAGGTGAAAATTGGTGATAAGAATTATAAAGGAGCAATTATGGACTTTGAAACGATTAAACCCCTTCTGAGAGAAGGGCAAAAATCAAAGATTGTTTTACTGGTCATGGATGGACTCGGCGGATTGCCTATCGAAGAAGGCGGAAAGACCGAGCTTGAAACCGCACGCACCCCCAATATGGATGCGTTGGCTGCTAGATCCGTGCTGGGCTTGCATCACCCCTTACCACTTGGATTGACGCCAGGCAGCGGCGCAGCGCACTTGGGTTTATTCGGTTATGACCCGATCAAATTTGAAATTGGGCGCGGCGTCCTCTCTGCCTTAGGTGTGGATTTTGACCTACAAAAAGGCGATGTAGCTGCCCGCGGGAATTTTTGTACGGTCGATGAAAATGGTGTGATTACCGATCGACGTGCCGGGCGCATCCCTACGGAAATCGGCGAGCGCTTATGTAATTTGCTGATGGAAAAAGTACATATCCCTGGTGTGCAGGTAATTTTACAAGCGGAGAAAGAATACCGCTTTGTGTTAATCTTGCGCGGAGAAGGATTAAGCGGAGAAGTGAGCGATACTGATCCTCAGATGGTCGGGAAGAAACCGTATGTAGCCCAAGCGGCGGTACCTGAAGCTGAAAAGACAGCTGAATTTGTGCGCGAATTTGTGCGTCAAGGGACTGAAATTTTGGCTCACGAACATCCCGCGAATTGTTTCGTCTTGCGCGGTTTTGCTCAACTGCCCAACTGGCCTACCTTCAATGAGGTTTGGGGTGTCAATGCTGTCGCGATTGCGCAATACCCCATGTATCGCGGCGTTGCCAAAGTGGTGGGGATGACCGTTTTGCAAGCAGCTTCTTCGATGGAAGAAGAAATCAGCATGCTCGAACAAAACTGGGATAAGTTCGACTTCTTCTTTGTTCACATGAAAAAAACCGATAGCTATGGTGAAGATGGTAACTTTGATGCTAAGGTTGATATCATCGAGCAGGTTGATGCCTTAGTGCCGCGCATTTTGGCGCTCAATCCGGATGTGCTCATCATAACGGGAGATCATTCCACGCCTGCTAAGCTGCGTTCCCATTCTTGGCATCCTGTACCTGTGCTGCTCTACTCTCCGGATTGCCTGCCGGATGGCATCACCAGCTTTGGTGAACGGGCTTGCGCACACGGGAGTCTGGGCTCAAGGTTTGAAGCTACCGATTTGATGCCATATGCGATTGCGCACGCTCAGCGCTTAGATAAATTCGGCGCTTAAGCGGATTGAATAACTAAAGAGAGGCTGCCTGGTGAGTCAGCCTCTTTTTGTACCTCATATTGGGTGGATTTAAAGCGAATAAGCATCCGGACGGCGGTCGATGAAAAGATTATTCCGCGGGGTGAAGAATTTATCATGTGCTTGTTCCGGGTTGACCGCGACGATCTTTAGGCAAGTCTCCGCCTCAGAAGCTGAATCTAGTTTTTCGCCTTTCGGCCCAATAATCTGTGAATTCCCGGTGAAGTGTAGGGATTGGTGTGAGGTTGCTTCGCTGCCCGTGCGGTTGGCAGTGATGCTGAACACGGCATTCTCCAAGCTGCGCGTGACCATGGCTGCTTGGCAATAAGGCAGGATTAAGTTAGCGGGGTGGCAAATAATCTGGGCACCCTGCAAAGCCAGCGTGCGGGCAGCCTCCGGGAAAACCCAGTCAAAACAGATCATCATTCCAAGGCAGGTAGACTGGAATTCGAAAACCGGGAAGCCAAGGTTCCCTGGAAGGAAAAAGTCCTTTTCGGTATGAAAAAGATGCACCTTACGGTAGAGTGCTAAGACGCCATCTTCCGTAACTGCCACAGCGGAGTTATAGATACCTTCTGGCGCCTTCTCGGCAAAGCCGCAGACTATGCAGGTATGCCACTCAGCTGCTAAGGTGATCAAGCCGGAAAGAAAGATGCCATTACCGTCGGCAGGCTCGCTCGCCATTTCCAGTTCTTCGTAGTCCTCGAATAGATAACCGGCGTTTGCGAGCTCGGGTAAGACCAGCATGTCGAATGTACTCCCAGCTATGGCTGATTGGATCAATGAAAGGTTGCGCGCGGGATCCAAACGGGTTGGAGCAAATTGTAAAAAGCCAATATTCATGTTACTCCAGTGCTACAATAATTGTAATTAGTGTTAGTGTATTGCAAGGAAGATAAGATGTCAAAACCTCATGAAGCGCTATTGTATGAACAATTGCCAGATAATAAGGTGCGTTGTCATTTGTGTGCCCACAAGTGCCTCATCGCCGAAAGCCGCAGAGGGATCTGCCAGGTGAGAGGCAATCACAGCGGCAAGTTATATAGCTTAACCTACGGGAAGTTGATTGCAGCGCATGTCGATCCCATCGAGAAAAAGCCGCTGTTTCATTTTTATCCTGGCAGCAGTTCGTTTTCGATTGCCAGTGCAGGTTGCAACTTCCGCTGTGAGTGGTGCCAAAACTGGGAAATCTCGCAGGAATACGGCCAGGAATCCATCGATGGCACCGCAGAAACCCCGCCTGAAGCGGTGATTGCCTCCGCCAAACGCTCGCATTGCCAAAGCATCTCCTATACCTATACGGAGCCGACCGTATTTTTTGAATATTCTTATGATGTTTCCAAGTTAGCCCACGCTGCTGGGCTGAAAAATGTGTATGTGACTAACGGCTACATGAGCCAGGAGATGATCGACCTTTATGCACCGCTTCTGGATGCTGCCAATGTGGATATCAAAGCCTTCACCGATGAGGCTTACCGCAAGTACATTGGGGCACATTTACAGCCGGTGCTGGACGCCTGCGTGGCACTCAAGCAAGCCGGCGTGTGGCTGGAGATCACCACGCTGCTCATTCCGGGTGTCAACGACGATGAAACTCAGTTGAAAGGGCTGGTGCAATTTATCGCTGAAAAGCTCGGGCTGGAGACGCCGTGGCATGTCAGCCGATATTTTCCGCATTACAAATTTAATGCGCCAACCACGCCACTGGCGAGCATCGAGAGAGCGATTGAAATTGGGCAAACGGCTGGGTTAAAGTATATCTATGGCGGGAACTTTCAAGGCGCAGCTGATACGATTTGCCCGCAGTGCCACACTGTGCTGATTGAGCGCTATGGGATGAGCGTCTCACGCAATCGAATCAAGGAAGATAACACCTGCCCGGTTTGCGGTTACAAACTTGCCGGTATAGGGATGAGCGGTAAATAAGCCCTCACCTAGGGAATTAGAGCGGTGGGACAAGCGCCGCAAACTCACCGGTTCTAACCATTGCAATCAAGCGGTTGAGGTAAGGGTATAGCAGTGCATCTTCTGGGAGAAAGGGAATCTGCTGACGCACCAATTGATAAGCCTGAGCGCTGATCTGCCCGAGTTGCAGCCCTGGCTGTTTTTTAAGACGGAAATCCACAGCTTGGGTTGCGCTCATCAGCTCAATAGCTAAGATCACAGAAAGATTTTCGAGGATATCGCGTACATGTCGGGCGGCATTAGGTCCCATGCTAACGTGGTCTTCCACATTACCTGAGGAAGGAATATTATCTGTGCTGGCAGGGTGAGAATATGTCTTATTCTCTGAGGTGAGGGCTGCAGCAGTGTATTGCAGCAGCATAAAGCCCGAGTTGAGCCCACCACGCTCCGTCAGGAATGGCGGGTAAGGTAATTCTGCTTCGGATTTATCGACTAATTTGGCAATGCGCCGCTCGGACATGTTTCCAAGATCGGTGAGGGCGATACCCAAGAAATCCAGAGATAGGGCTAAAGGCTCGCCATGGAAATTCCCCCCTGAAATCACCAGAGGTTCGCCAAAATCATTCTCAAAGATAAGGGGGTTATCGGTAACCGA
>DNSH01000026.1:0-5683 GCA_003499715.1 Candidatus Mesolinea sp.
CTTTAGCAGCTTATGATAACGGTATCCCAGCTTATGCAGCCTTTCCGATTTCTTCAATTGATTTTTCCAGCCCGAATGGTGATGCAGTCCCGATAGAAGAACGTGACCCGGCTGAAGTGCTTGCGCTGACCTACCAAGGGCGGGCGGTGTTTCCAGAGGGTGCAACAGCGCGAAATTATGCCTTTGATATTACACCACACCGCTTGCTTTCTGGGTTAATCACCGAAAGCGGCGTGCTATATCCGCCGTTTTTCCGCAGCTTGACGGTTCTCAAGCATGCAGGGAGGAACTCGTGAAAACAATCTTGACCGGTTCGATTGCCTTTGACTATTTGATGCGCTTCCCGGGCTATTTTAAGGATCACATCTTACCAGAGCATCTGGATAAAATCAGTCTGTCGTTCTTGGTGGATGATATGGTGCGCCACTATGGCGGTGTAGGAGCGAATATTGCTTATACACTGGCATTATTAGGTGAACGCCCTTTGCTTTTCTCTACTGCCGGGCAAGATTTCCCAGAATATTGCCGCAGGTTAGAGGCTTTAGGCGTCGATTGCAGCGGTGTTCGTGTCATTACGGATAAATTTACGGCTTCGTTTTTTGTGAATACTGACCTTGATAATGCACAGATCGCGTCGTTTTATACCGGTGCAATGGCTGATTCTGCAGACCTCCCGCTGGTTGAAGCGCATGCCGAGCAGAACGATTTTGTGGTGAATTCCCCTAGTGATCCACGTGCCATGGAGCGCTATATTAAAGAAGCCCAACAACTTGGGCTGCGTTCGATTTTTGACCCAGGACAGCAAATAATCCGTATGGATCACGAAGCGCTTCGAAAAGGCGTTTTGAATGCTCACGGTTTGTTTGTGAATGCCTATGAGTTCGAGCTGTTGCAAAAACACTCTGGGCTCTCGGAGACGGAGATTTTGGCTGCTCCAGCGTTTTCCGTGATTACCTTAGGGAAAGAAGGTGCTCGCATCCACACCTCAGAGGAGGATTTCGTCGTCCCGATTATCGAAGAGGCTCCAGTGATCGACCCGACTGGCGTAGGAGATGCTTTCCGCGCGGGCTTTCTTTTTGGTTATCTGCATCATAAGAGCATGCGGGTGTGTGGAGAAATGGGTACCACTGCTGCTGCATACTGCATCGCTTGCAATGGGACACAAAATCACCGCTTCACACGCAATGAATTTATACACACTTACCGCCGATATTTTGACGACCACGGCGAGTTAGATGACTTAATGAAATCATAAGGATAATTTGGAGAAAAAAATGGAAAGTTATCGTATTAAAGATTTAAATCTGGCTGAAGGAGGAAGGCGCCGTATCGATTGGGCTTCGCGTGAGATGCCCGTCTTAGCCACGATCGAGGAGCGGTTCCGCAAAGAGCGTCCGTTTGAAGGCATTCGCATGTCTGCGTGCATGCACGTGACCACCGAGACAGCCAACCTTATGCGTACGTTGCAAGCTGGCGGTGCTGATCTTGTGCTTACCGCTTCTAATCCCCTTTCCACACAAGATGATGTGGCTGCTGCGTTGGTTTCGCAATATGAGATCCCGGTCTTTGCAATCAAGGGTGAGGATGACCGCACGTACTACGAGAACCTGCGCGCTGCTATCGAGCACAAACCCCATATTACCATGGATGATGGTGCAGACCTGGTCTCGACGCTCCATCGTGAATACCGCGAGCTGCTGCTCAATATCATTGGCGGCACAGAAGAAACCACTACCGGCGTTATCCGCTTGCGGGCTATGGCTGCTGACCGTGCCTTGGAATTCCCGATCATCGCAGTCAATGATGCGATGACAAAGCATTTTTTTGACAACCGCTATGGCACTGGTCAATCCACTATTGATGGCATTATTCGGGCGACGAATATCCTGCTGGCTGGGAAGACCTTTGTGGTGGCAGGCTATGGTTGGTGCGGTCGCGGGTTAGCCAACCGGGCTCGCGGCATGGGCGCAAATGTGATTGTGACTGAAGTGGATCCGCTCGTGGCACTCGAAGCGGTGATGGACGGTTTCCGCGTGATGCCTATGAGCGAAGCTGCCCCAATTGGCGATATTTTTGTGACGCTTACGGGCGATTTGAATGTAATTGACCGCCACCATTTTGAAGTGATGAAAGATGGTGCTCTGATAGCTAATTCAGGCCATTTCAACGTGGAAATTAACATCCCAGCCTTAGAAGAGATGGCTGTAGCAAAGCGCTTGGTGCGACCGTTTGTGGAAGCTTATGAATTGGCAGATGGACGCGTGATTCATCTGCTCGGTGAAGGCCGCTTGATCAATTTGGCAGCTGCTGAAGGGCACCCTGCTTCCGTCATGGATATGTCCTTTGCTAACCAGGCACTTTGCGCAGAGTATTTGGTAAAAAATCGTGCCAACTTCGAGAAGAAGGTTTACGACGTTCCAGAAGAAATAGACCGAGAAATCGCTCGGTTGAAGCTTGCTTCTATGAATGTGCAAATTGACACCCTTACCGAAGCTCAGGTCAAGTATCTCAACTCCTGGCAGGAAGGTACGTAAATTTTCATAGAATAAAACGTAAAAAGCCCCTCAATTAGCTGAGGGGCTTTTAAAATTAATCTTCGGTGAATGCTTATACCTGAATTATTTATGTCTAATGGCTCTGAGGATCAGCAGCAAAATGATAGCGCCGACCAATGCCATAACTAATTCTCCAATCAAACCGGATGCGGCAATATTTAGTAGACCAAATACCCAACCACCGATAACACCCCCAATTATGCCGACAATAATTTTGACAATAAGCGAAACATCAATTCCTTTAACAATGTAATCTGCCAATGCTCCAGCTAATGCTCCAATCAGAATTCTCCATAAAATGTTCATCAAATACTCCTTTTAGTAATTTGGTTAATCAATATTTTAAACACTCTACCTAAATCTTAGTTTCATGTGTATCATTTAGGTTAATATTCTGAACTTTCATTAGATTCTCCGCTATCTCCTTCCCAGCTACCAGAGAGGGTATCTACATTACCCATTGTGCGGATAGTGTTCTCTATTTCCTCCATAATTTCCGGATTCTCATTGAGGAAATTTTTGGAAGCTTCGCGTCCTTGCCCTAAGCGTGTATCCTTATATGAATAGAAAGACCCACGTTTATCAACTACTTCCAAAGTGGTTGCCAGGTCCAAGATATCGCCGGCTTTAGAAATCCCTTCGTTGTACATGATATCGAATTCTGCCGTGCGGAAAGGCGCAGCGACTTTGTTTTTAACCACACGTACGCGCACACGGTTACCCACAATTTCCGCGCCGACTTTGATGGATTGCACTCTGCGGATATCCAAGCGCACAGAAGCGTAAAACTTAAGCGCCATCCCGCCGGTGGTTGTTTCGGGGCTGCCAAACATAACGCCTATTTTTTGACGCAGCTGATTGGTAAAAACCACAGCTGTCTTGGTCTGATTGATAGCCCCAGAAAGCTTGCGCAATGCCTGGGACATCAACCTGGCTTGTACGCCCATGGTGGGGTCGCCCATATCGCCTTCGATTTCGGCACGTGGAACCAAGGCTGCAACGGAGTCAATCACCACCAAATCGACAGCGCCGGAGCGCACCAATGTTTCTGCGATTTCTAAAGCTTGCTCACCAGTATCAGGCTGTGAGATAAGCAATTCATCGATCTTTACGCCGCAGCGGGCTGCATACTTAGGGTCTAGCGCATGCTCCATATCAATGAAAGCGGCAGTTCCGCCGCGTTTTTGGCATTCAGCTACGATGTGCTGGCAAACCGTGGTCTTGCCGGAAGATTCCGGACCGAAGATCTCGGTTATCCGTCCGCGCGGAATGCCGCCGACCCCTAATGCTAAATCTAAGGAAAGCGAGCCGGTAGGGATGGCATCCACTTGCATTGAGTGTGCTTCGCCTAAGCGCATGATGCTGCCTTCACCATAGCGTTTGACAATGTCGTTCAGAGCGCGGTCTAAAACCGCCTTTTTTACGTCGTTCATGTTCTTGTCCGCGTCGGTATTGGCTTGGTTTGAAGTTGGTTTTTTGGCAGCCATGGTTAATACTCCGTATTTTGTTGAAAATATTTTCTAATCAAATATAGCACAATTGTTCCAAAGGTCAAGTGCTAAACCGTTATTCGGCGGCATTCCATATAAAAACGTTTATCTTTTGCGTGCCCCATAGAGAAAGTCTTCCGCGGTAGGGCGCCCTCATCGATGACGGACTTAAAGAAAGCATTCTTACTGATTGGTGGAAGGTAGAAGCCTGCATTCCCTGGTATTTGTGCGAGTGAGTTGAGCACGTCATCGCCATGTACATAATCAATGCGGGTTTGTGTGTGATCTGCTAAGTAAGCGTCTAAAAAGTTCTGCAAACTGCCAACCGGCAGATTGTGCTGCGGCTGGGTGAGTTCTATGAGTGTAAAGCCCTCCTCAGAAAGCAACCCAATTTTTTGACTTGGTCCGGTTTGTTCTAAAACCATTTGCTTGAGCGTTTCAAAATTAGGTAGCGTGCTCAGGTGAATCTCAGGCGTAAAAGCTGTTTGCAGGTCAATAATGAAATTTGGGTCACCATTGAATAGCACGCGATGAATTGCTTCAAACTGAATGGCTGGGTCATGTAAGTTTTCAATCTCCACAAGGGCATAGCGTGCGGGGTGCTCTAAGCCTACGTGCGGCTTGAGCTCCTCCCAAATTGCTTTGGCTGTGGCTAAGGAATGATTCCCATCGCCCACAGCAAAAAGTAAAGGCGTATTGCCTTCGGGTTGATTATATTTTTGAGCGTACGTTTGCGGCGCGATTAAACTGGCTAAAGCTTGGATGATTGCATCTAAAAGCTCAGGTTGGTCAACCCATCTTCCGGTGAGATGGCCGCTGTCCATCATCAAATCAAAATCATAGCAGACAGGTAAGTTAGCCTTTGCTTCCAGGACCGGTGCGAGGACTGAAAAGTCAGGGTCATCATAGAGTACCAAGATATGTGGCAGCTCCAGCGGTGCACCCCGCCGTACGTGCATGCGCGGAGGTAAGCGCTCCAGGATGGTACCTTCGGTAGCACGGATGAGGGTTTGAGAGCCACGGTGATAGTCATATGCTTCTAAATCCAGTGCGAGCATGAGCCCAGTGCGTGTCTTACCAGAAGCTTCCCGCTCGACCAAAATCATGCCTGGTTGCCCTGCAAGGAACCCTTTGGATAAGTATTGTTGCATCGCTTCCTGCGTTCGGCGGATGCGCATATCGACGTCTGGGCTATTCAGCCAAACTTCAGGCAAAATCATGTGGAGGGTGGAGGGGGCGTCCCCGACAAAATCACTTACCTGCTGCCAATAATCGGGCTGCGAGGTAAATTGGTCACAGGCAATCACTGCCCATTTTTGCAGATTTATTTCTGGAATAGGAAGAAGAATATCAGGGATTTTTACACCGATTTGCTCGGCAAGGCTCATGTGGGGAAATCCTTTCTGCAAAGAATTTCCCCTATTGTATCAGAAAAGTCGTTTAGGCGAGAAAACCGATCCCGACTGTGCCGATACCCACATGCGTGCCCAGTACGGGGCTTAATTCGCCGCTTATTTCCTCTTTAATCTTAAAGTGTTTATGGGCTTCCTGGCGGAGTTCTTCCATGACGGGTTGGGCTGCAGCGGAGACGAAACCGGCAAACTCAATTTCAGCATTCGCACCGACAATTTCTTCAGT
>DNSH01000026.1:5794-7851 GCA_003499715.1 Candidatus Mesolinea sp.
AGTTCGATCAAGCGGGCATGGGCTTTCTTGGAAGTACGCACACGTTCTTTGGCTTCGATCAAGCCGCCACGGAATTCTAAGATAGGTTTCATATCCAGAGCTGTGCCTAGAAAAGCCGCTGCGCTGTTGATGCGACCGCCTTTGCGCAGGTTTTCCAACGTCTCGACGGAAAAGTAAATGTGAACTCGGCTCGCTGTCTCTAAAGCAATTTCACGGCATTCCTGCAAGGAGGCGCCGGCTTTGGCAGCTCTGCCAACCTTAACCAAGATCATTCCCAATCCGACCGAGACCGATTTGGTATCCAATACTTCGATACGGCCAATAGGGAACTGACCAGCAGCTGCAGAAGCGGATAGATAGGTTCCTGAAATGCCGGCTGAAAGTGGCATGGTGATAATGTCATAACCCTGGTCAATGAGGGGTTGATACACCTCTACAAACGCAGAGATGCTGGGTTGAGAAGTGCTTGGCAGCGTTTTGGAATTCGCTAAGCGTTCGTAGAACTCTTTTGTGGTGAGCTCAACCTGATCGATATAAGATTTATCATCCCAGTGAATGATTAGAGGAACGGTTTGAATGTTATATTCTTCCATCGCGCCTTCTGGAAGGTTTACGGTACTGTCAGTAATAATTGCAACTTTATTTGCCATTGTTTCACCTCTAAAAAAAGTTTACTTTATGATTAACACCAAATCAGGAAATTAGTTCTAAAAGATTCCCCCTTGTCGGAACAATTAAAGGGAAGCTTAGTTCTTTTGAAGGCAAGTTTTAAGGTAAGATATAGCATTGAAATCTTGATCACTCAGAGAATTGTATGTTCGAAACTTTATCCGATAAACTGAATAATATCTTCCAAAACCTTAGACGTCACGGCAAGCTGAGCGAAGCTGACGTAGAGACTGCCATGCGCGAGGTGCGGTTAGCTTTGTTAGAAGCAGATGTCAATTATGCCGTCGTGAAATCCTTCACCCAACGGGTCAAAGAGCGCGCGGTGGGGGCAGAGGTTTCCAAAGCGCTCAACCCTGCCCAGCAAGTTATCAAAATCGTCAATGAGGAGCTGATCAAGACCTTAGGCAGTGCTGAGCCGCTCAACCTGAAGGGCGAAAAGCCTTATGTGATTATGCTCGTGGGATTACAGGGCTCAGGTAAAACTACTGCTGCAGCAAAACTCGCCAAAAATTTACGCTCTAAAGGGGAACGGGTAATGCTTGTGGCAGCAGATATTTACCGCCCAGCCGCAGTTAAACAGCTGCAAACCTTAGGCGAAAAGTTAGACATCCCAGTTTTCAGCCAAGAAAACGCTAAGCCCTTGCAAATTGTGCGCGGTGCCTATGAAGCTGCCAAAAAGGGTGCATATTCCGTAATTATTTTGGATACCGCTGGCCGTTCGCAGCTCGATGATGCTTTGATGGATGAACTGGTGGGGATCCAATCCACAGTTAACTGCAATGAGATCTTGCTCGTTGTAGATGCCATGACCGGGCAGGAAGCACTCAACATCGCGCAAGGTTTTCGCAAAGCCATCCCGATTACTGGGTTGATTATGACCAAGATCGATGGTGATGCCCGTGGCGGCGCTGCCATTTCTATTCGGGAAGTGACAGGGATCCCCATCAAGTTTTTAGGTACGGGCGAGGGCTTGGATGCTATTGAGGTTTTTGACCCTGCGCGGATTTCCTCACGCATTTTAGGCATGGGTGATATGCTCGGCTTGATTGAAAAGGCAGAAAGCGCTTACACCGATCAGCTGGATGCTAAGGAAGCTGAACGGATGCTCTCTGGTGAATTCACATTAGATGATTTTGCCAAGCAGCTCAAGCAGATGAAAAAGATGGGTCCTTTGGGGTCAATCATGGAGATGCTGCCAGGGCAATATAGGGTAGTGGCAAAGAATGTGGATCACAATGAGGTGGAAAAACAACTGACCACGGTAGAGGCAATTATCAACTCCATGACCCTGCAGGAACGCCGCAATCCCAAGATCCTCAATGCCAGCCGGCGTAGGCGGATTGCTGCTGGTAGTGGTAAAACTGTGCAAGATGTAAACCGGTTGATGA
>DNSH01000070.1 GCA_003499715.1 Candidatus Mesolinea sp.
GATAAATTCATTGGTGCAATTGTCAACTTAAGTGGTGAAATCAAAGAAACGGTAGAAGTCCCTATAGTAGGTAGCGATGGCGAAAAAGCGTTGCAATTTGTATATGAGATTCTCAATCAGCTGCTGGCAAAAGGTTGGGAGCCCATCATTGGCATCGGTATTGGTACGCCAGGTCTGGTCAACACACGAGAAGGCAAGGTTGTGGATGCCGTTAATCTCGATTGGAAAAACTTGCCTCTTGCCTCTCTCCTTCAGGAAAGATATGGCTTACCAGTTTCAGTCTTAAATGACAGCCAAGCGACTGCTATTGGCGAGTTCGTCTACGGCGGGCACCATTCTGAAGGAAATCTTATCGTTATCAACGTCAAACATGGCATTGGTGCTGGCATCTTAATCAATGGTCAGCTCTTTCAGGGAGATGACGGCAGCGCTGGTGAAATTGGGCATGTGCGTGTGCATGGAAATGATTTACCTTGCCGTTGCGGGCAAATTGGCTGCTTGGAAACGCTCGCCAGTGCCCAAGCTGTCGTTAGAAGGTATAACGAACTTTCGGACGAAGCTCAGCTGGTAAGTCTGGACGAGGTTGAGGATAGATTTGTGGCTGGTGATGGCATTGCCCGCCAGGTGGTCTTGGAAGCTGGTTGTTTCTTGGGTGAGTTTATTGGATTTCTAAGCGCTGCACTTAATATTCAAGAAATTATCCTTACTGGAGATATGACCCGCTTCGGCGAGCCTTGGTTGAATGCTGTAAGGCAAGCTATGCTGCAGAGCGCATTAGAACGCCTGACCCAGAATGCGCAATTGGAAGTGGGAGAGCTGGATTACCGCGCTTGTATTTTAGGGGCGTCGGCTCATTTCCTCATGGATGGTTATGCCCTTCTTTTTAGACAAGCTGAAAGTTAGCCATGCTTATGGAATTAGTACGCCCTGCTATTTTGCCACCACTCGACGCTGCATTTCGCCCCGCTGCGCTAAGTGACCAATCATTTCGCAGCCTCACAACGGATGATAGCGTACCATTTGTCATTGGAATAGAACGGAAAGGGAACGAGCTTTCGCGTTATGAAACCAAAGTGCTCCCAGACGGGCATCCACTTTTTGCCCAGAATTATGCCTACATAGAACGCTTAGTTAAATTTTTGCTGTGGCAGCGCGGCGGCTATCGCATCTATTTAGGTGGATCAAAAGCGTTGGGTGAATATATTCGCGACCTGTACTCCGATAATGGTGAGCGTGCTTTTGACTTTAGGTTTATGGGGGACCAGGTATATGAGGCTGGATTTGAAGTGTGCATATGTACTCCAGAAGAAGTTCCCACGGAACAAGAGAGCGGCAAAATGCTCGGCGGTCATTGGGATGGCTGCCGTGTAGGCTTTGACTTAGGAGCCTCAGATTACAAATTAGCTGCGGTGATTGATGGCGAAGCGGTTTTTAATGAGGAAACGATTTGGGAGCCAAGGAAACATCCCGATCCGAGCTTTTACTACCATGAAATTTTAGGGGCTTTACAGCGAGCAGCCTCAAAAATGCCGCGCTTAGATGCGATTGGTGGGAGCTCAGCTGGGATATACATTGATAATCGCCCCGTGGTTTCATCTCTATTTCGCGCTGTGCCATCGGAGCACTATAGCGCAATTAAGGACTTATTTATCAACATCCAAAAAGAAATGAAAGTTCCATTGGAAGTAATCAACGATGGCGAAGTGACTGCTCTGGCAGGCGCTATGTCGGTTGGTGAAGGATCTATCCTTGGCATTGCTTTAGGCTCTAGTGAGGCAGCTGGTTTTATTGATGCTGAAATGCATGTTACAGGTTGGTTAAATGAGTTAGCCTTTGCCCCGATTGATTACAGCCCTGAGGCACCGATTGATGCCTGGTCTGGAGATCGCGGTTGTGGGGCTTCGTACTTTTCTCAACAAGCGGTTTTTCGTCTCGCACCCCGAGCTGGCATCGAAATTCCAGCAGAACTTAGCGATGCAGAAAAACTAAGGTTTGTCCAGGATAAATTAGAAGCAGGCGATGAAGGAGCGATAAAAATATGGCAGAGCGTGGGAGTTTATCTCGGCTACGGCTTGGCGCATTATGCCGATTTTTATGATTTCAAGCATGTCCTGATTGTTGGTAGATGCACTTCTGGCTGTGGAGGTGAGCTTCTCGTGAAAGGCGCAAAAGCTGTGTTTGAGGCGGAATTCCCCGAATTATCTAAAAGTATCACGCTGCACCTACCCAATGAAAAATTCCGCCGGCTTGGGCAGGCAGTTGCAGCAGCCAGTTTGCCAGATTTGAGATGAGAGTAGAAAATGAAATTTAATTCTAAAACTGCTGAAGTTTATATCCCCAATGGTTTACCTGTTGAGCAAGCCTTATCCCGCACTACGCACCTTTGCATTGCTGCGCATCAAGACGATATCGAAATTATGGCAGCTCAGCCTATATTGGCGTGTTTCCATCAGCCAGATAAAGCCTTCACCGGTGTGGTCGTCACCGACGGCCGCGGCTCACCTCGGGACGGTCTCTACAGTAATTACACAGATGAAGCGATGCGCTTGATTCGCTTCAGCGAGCAGCGTAAAGCAGCTGATGTGGGTGAATATGCTGCCCAAGTGTTGCTCGATTACCCCAGCAAAGTGGTAAAGGACCCGGCTCAAACAGCGCTGGTGGAAGATTTGATGACGCTCTTACGGGCAACCAAACCTAAAATCGTTTACACCCACAACTTAGCTGATAAACACAACACTCACGTGGCAGTCTCCCTTAGGCTGATCCAAGCCTTACGCAGCTTGGATCCTACCGAGCGCCCTGCACAAGTCATCGGCTGTGAAATTTGGCGCTCGTTGGATTGGATGGTGGACTCAGAGAAATTTGTGATGGATGTTTCTGAGCATCAAAACTTGCAAGCAGCTTTGCTCGGTGTCTTCGATTCGCAAATTGCCGGCGGAAAGCGCTACGATGCAGCTGCACTTAGCCGACGGTTGGCAAATGCCACCTTTTTCGAATCCCATGCAGTGGATAAATCCAACGGATTGATCTTTGGGATGGATTTAACCCCGCTCATTCAAGATCCCAGTTTGGATGTATCCAGTTATATCCTGGAGTACATAGATCATTTTAGCCAGGATGTAGCCTCACGGATAGAGCGGCTCGGTGCATCCGCAAATTCCTCGGCAGAAAGATGAAAGGAGGATAAAAGAAGGTTTTTAGATTGTTATGCCTAAATCAAACTTTAAAACTTTTAATCAAACATACTAAAAAGGAGAATTAAGATGCGAAAGAATATTTACTTAGTATTGTCAGTGCTCATGGTCTTAGGCCTGATCCTGACAGCTTGTGGCGGAACCACTGCCACACCGACGGAAACAACGGCTCCTACCGAGCCCGTTACGGGACCAGCCACGCTAAAGATTTATCTGCTTGACTACACACCCGCAACGATTGAATGGCTCAAGAGCGAAATCAACCCTGCTTTTGAAGCTGCACATCCTGGCGTAACCGTTGAAATCACTGAGGGTACTTGGTCCGGCTGGGATACAACTTTCAGTGGATTCTTTGCGGCAGGCGAAGGTCCCGATATCATCAACCTTGGGTCGGAAATGAACACGCTCTATGGTGAGAGCTTAGCCGATATGGACCCCTACTTAGGGGAGGCTGCCTGGCCAGAGATTACTAATTTTGGACCTGCGCTGGAAAATGCCAAATATGATGGCAAGATTCGCGGGCTGCCGATTTTCACTGCGCCGCGTTATGTCTTCTGCCGAACGGACATTATGGAAGCTGGCGGCTGGACGACAGGAACCCCCAAGAACTTTGCCGAGTGGGTTGATTTTGCGGATAAGTTCTCAATTGTGGATCCTGCTACAAATTCTTTGGTGCAACAAGCGCTTGTCCCGGTCGATGCTGCTTCGATGGCTGATTGGCAGTGGTGGCTGCTTGTGTTCTACTCTCTGGGTGGAGAACTCTATAAAGAGGATGGTACTCCAAACTTCGACTCCCCAGAGGCATTGGCAACTACCCAGTTCATGCTGGATATGCGCCAGGCTACCTATGGACCTGCATCCGATGCTGTCGGAACACTGCCAACAGGCCAAGGTTCTGTGATTGACCGTGATGACGCCACTGGGAAAGACAATGGTGCCGTCTGCTTGGCTCATTCTGGTTGGGCTGCGCCTGCATTTGACCG
>DNSH01000152.1 GCA_003499715.1 Candidatus Mesolinea sp.
TTTCTGCTGTTGCCATGCCGGACACGCACGAAACTAAAATGACCTTATGAGCCATAATATTCTTCTCCTCGTCCATCTAAAGTTTGAACGGATCTAATCTTCTTCTTCCGCTAACCGTATAAATTCTAACGCATCTAACAGATGTTGGTAAGCCGTAGCAGAATCTGGTGAACTTTTTAGCAGGGAGAGGAAGCCTTCCAGCTGAAAGGTACTCACCAGGCGGCTTAGCCAGGTTACTTGCTCATCAGGCTCGTGGATAGAGAGCATAAAAACAATTTCCACTGGCACCGTTTGATCCTCTGTGCCCATTTCACCGAAGGTGACAGGATGCGCGAGGATGGCAACCGCTACTGCTGGTTTGAGAACGTGCTCTTTCTCGGTATGCGGCAAGGCGACTGCCACCTCGGCAGTGCGCAAGCCGGTAGGGAACTGGCGCTCCCGATCGAGGACTGCTTGCAGGTAGCTCTCGCGCACATAGCCGCTCTGGTAAAGCTGATTGGCGAGCAGCGTTAGCACCTCTTGCCAGCTGGCTGCTTCCACGCCTACGAAGATCAGCTCTTGGTATAGGAGGTTGGTAATTTGAGCGTGCTGGTCGTAAATGTGTTTATATAGTCGTTGATTACTTGATTTCTGGTCAGGTGCTGGCATGTTTGTCTTTCAGGATTTTTACTAAAAACTGTATTATTCTTAGAATAACCACAATGTTCTTAGATGTCAATCACATCTTTGTTTTCGCCAGCCTCATGAGTGTATAGCCTGCCCATAGGTAAAACATCAATCCAATGCAATGGAAATATGAAGAATAAGCCCAAAGAGTATAATAGTGCTAACCATTACGGAGGCATTATACCCATGAAAACTTACCGTCTAGACCCAGCAAAATTACCGCAGCAAAAGAATACCATCTTGAAGGTGTACGGCATTACCTTCTTAGTTTTAGTTGCTATTTCTGTAGCGCTCAACTGGGGGCAGGAAACGATGCGCTCACTCCTCTGGATGATCCCGTTAATCGCGATTCTGTTCGTCTATTCTGGCAATCGGGCTTATAAGCAGCGCAAGGAGCTTTGGGAGAACTATAGCCTTGAGCTGTATGATGACTACTTAATCCAAAATCAGCCGCGATACCCAGAGCTGCGCCTAAACAAGAGCGACCTACTCAGCGCCACAGAGAAGAAGTACGGGATGTTGATTTCCGCTAAACAAGGCAAAGACATATTGGTGATTACGAACTTTTTGCCTGATGAGGACTACCAAGAAGTGGTGCAGACATTGAAAGGCTGGATCGCTGAGAACCAAGCTGCAGCGCAAGCAGAAGCTCCAGCGCCTGAGGAAACACCTCTGCTTGAAGTAGAGCAGCAGCCTGAAGAGCCCGAACCTGAAGAGGAAATCCTACAGGCAGACGAACCAGAAGATGAGCAATAATCACCTTTGGGCTCAGCGCAGCTTCTTGAGCATCTTCCAGGCAGGCTCGTGCACAGTATGCCATTCGCCCAGATGGTCTTGGTATCGCCAAACGCCTGGGTCAACACCGATGATGTGATAACCGTGCCGTTCATAGAGTTTGCGAGCACGCACATTTGCTCGCGCCACGTTTAGGCGGATGCTATCGAATCCACGCGATAGAAGTTGATCTTCCACAAATTGGAGCATAAAACTCCCTATGCCTTGGCTGCGGTACTCTGGTTTGATGCGGAAAGAAAACAAGTATGCACGATGTATTCCATCCGCTAGTTCGGCGTTGCGTGCATAGAGCTGCAGGAAGATTTGCCCAACCATTTTACCCTCTAAGGTCTCGGCGATATATATCAGCGTGGTGCCGAGACGGCTGGCAGCAAAGTGGTCGGCATAGAGCTGACGAAAGTGAGTATATTGCCCTTCCCATTCCATCGCGGGCAAATCGCTTTCATGTGCCGGACGCACTATAATCCCCCCGCCGTTTGGCAAATAAAAAGTCGCTTGATTAACCGTTTCTACCATTGTCGTTCTCAATCAAACGCTGGAGGAATGCTTGTTCTTCCTCTGACGTCCTAACTTCACCATCCAACCAAGCCTTGCGCAATGCATCCAAGATTTCACGATAACGCGCGGAAGGGGGCAAGCCCATGGCGCGCAAGTCATCCCCGTTTACCGTTGGCTTTATTTGCCTGTAGTGAAGCATCATTGCACGCAGAGGTTCCCGAAGCGTCGCTTCTGGAGTGCTCTGATAAACCGCAGTGATGACCAATGGGTCGATAGCTTCGAGTGCAGCGGTGATGGCGCTAGGTTTTTCTTTACTTAGCTCTGGAAGCTGAGTGCGCAATTCCGCTGCTTGGCGGATATTTTGAATCACCTTAGCAGGCAAGCGTAAACGTGCTGCGACGCGCTCCAAATCCTGCTTGGGGAGATCTTCCAGCCAATAAATGTAACCAAAAATTTGGCGGATGTTTAGCTGTTTTTCGCTGCTCGTGGTCTCCCATTCTGCTTGTGCCGCTGGTGCGTTGAGATACCCTAAGCGCTCCTTGATTTCTAAGCTCCAAGGCAGCTTAGGATGGATGGCTTGCATCACATTGGTGCGCACCATGGCGACGAATATATCGACTACTTTTGGCTCGAGCAAGATCAAATCTATCTCATGGCGCAAGCGCGAGCCGGAAATTTCGTTCAGCATTGAAAGGCTGGCTTGCATCAGGCTGAGGGTGCGCGGCTCGATGCGGAACTCAAAGCGAGCGGCGAAACGCAGCGCCCGTAAAATGCGTGTGGCATCATCTACAAAAGAAAGCGCATGGAGAACGCGGATGATGCCGTTTTGGAGGTCATGGTAACCGCCCCAAAAGTCATACAGCTTTCCAAAGAAAGGTTCATCCAAGCGGAGAGCCAGCGTGTTGATTGAAAAATCGCGCCGGTGCAGGTCCATTTTAATGTTGCTGCTTTCTACAGTCGGTAGGGCTGCCGGCTTCTCGTAAAACTCCGTACGCGCTGTGATCAGGTCCAAACTCTCCGGCAGTGCATGCGGGTCCAAAGGCTGGTCAGGTTTTAGCGATTGGGCGAGGGCTTCACGAGCTTCAGCGATGATCCATTTAGCGGTGCCAAAACGCCTGTGCACCACAGCCCGCCCGCCATAAAGCTGCACCAGGGCATTTACAAAAGCGATGGCATCCCCTTCTACGACGATATCCAGATCTTGGCTGGGCTGCCTGAGCAGCAAATCGCGCACAAAACCGCCCACGATGTATACCGGCATGTTCAAGCGTGTGCCTTCCTTGCCAATTACGCGCAGCAATACCTGGCGTGGGTATGGAATGGCATTCTGCAGCAGCTGGATGATTTCTTCAGGGCTGGGAAGATTGTTTTGACCGCTATGCGTGCTAATTAAGTCTGTGCGGGTTACGATTCCGATGATCTCATGGCTTTCTGGATCGATGACGGGTACCTGCCCCCAACCGCTGGAAGCCATCACCTCTTGCAAGTGCTCGAGGGTATCTTGCGGGGTGACGCTCACTGAACCTGTCTCCATGAGCATACCGGCAGTAGCTTTGAGTTTGTGGCTGAGGGCGCGGTCCACATTGCGCCGCGTGAGCAGACCCACAACTCTGCCATTTTCAATCACCGGGTAACCTTCGAAGCCATAGCGGCGCATCAAATCTGCAACCGTTTCTACAGGTGTATCAGGTGTTAGCGTCATCGGTTT
The DNA here is from genome assembly GCA_003499715.1 of Candidatus Mesolinea sp. Taxonomy (GTDB): domain Bacteria; phylum Chloroflexota; class Anaerolineae; order Anaerolineales; family Anaerolineaceae; genus Mesolinea. The sequence continues at coordinate 3,668 of DNSH01000152.1, forward strand.
CTTAGACATAATTTGATGCACGCGTACCGAGGGGTGAACGATTTCCGGGAGGTAATCGACCACTTGCTGAATAATATGATTCCATTTGAAGTCTGCATCGGTAGCTTTAGTGTTGCCATCGAGGTGGATGAGGGCGGAAGCAGCGCGTCGATGCCCGCCGCCGCCGAAGTAACGTGCTAACTGCGCCATATCGATTTCGTCCGTGGTTGAACGCGCCACCATGCGGATGCCTTGCCGCGTGCGCACCAAAATAATTAATCCATCAGGATTAAGAAAATCGCGTAATTTGTGGGCAACCGTAGAAATTTCGTCGTGAAGGTCTAAAGCATCGGCTTTAGCCAGGAGGATGGTTAAGCCGTCTATTTTGTGCGCGGTGATGTCACGCATCAAGCGGTCGAACAAGGTCATTTGGGAATTCGAAAGCGGCGGGTTCAGGTAAGGAGAAATGATATTTAGATCAGCGCCATGTTCCAGAAGGTAGACCGCAGCTAAAAGATCCCG
>DNSH01000099.1 GCA_003499715.1 Candidatus Mesolinea sp.
ATCGCGGCTGGCTGGCGTTGATCGCCATGCTGTTCTTGCTCACAAGCTGCCAGAGCGCAACCCAAACCCAGGAGCATACCTTGCTTGTTGCAGATAACCAGCAGCATTCAGCCACCCCAACCCCTACGCTGACGCCGACACTCAAGCCTTGGTACACTTTTGCACCCTCCAGCTTGCCGGCAGTCACTGCGGTGCCTCACCCTGTCTCTCGAATGGATATCCCGGAGGAAGTGCAAGTCTGGCTCTTTTTGGGCAGCGATCAGCCGGCGCCTTATGCCGGGCGTACGCCAGCAATCCACTTGGCTTTTGTCAATGCACGCTTAGCTAAAGCTAGCCTGGTCTCTATCCCGAGCAGCCTGTTTGTTTATCTGCCTGGCTACACCATGCAGCGTCTGAATACGGCTTATGCTTTAGGCGGAATGAGCCTAATGAGGAAAACTTTGGCTTATAATTTTGGCGTTGATGCTGATCGTTTTATCGTCGCGGACCCGCAAAGCTTTACTTGGCTGGTGGATGACTTAGGCGGGCTGGATGTCAGCGTTATCTTGCCCATCCGCGATGGCTGCAATGGCTTAGCTGCCGGATTGCATAGCATGAATGGCGAGAAAGCCCTGTGCTATGTCTCGTACATTTCTGCTGAGGATGAGGTTGATCGCACTCGCAGGCAGCAACAAATTTTACAACTGCTCTTTACCAAATTAGTCCAAAATGGAAGGTTGGTGGAGCTACCCGTGCTTTACACTTCTTACCAAGAGCATCGGGATACCAATTTTTCGCTGGAAGAGCTGCTCTTAAATGTGCCTCTGTTTTTACGCTTAGGCGATCCCGCAAGGTTAACTTTTTACTTGCTGGGTTGGAACGAGCTGGAGAAGTGGCAGCTACCAGATGCAACTCAAACCACGGTTCTCCTCCCCAAGCCAGAAACTGTTGCCGCAGTTTTTGCGCAAGCCTTAGCAGACGTGTTAGAGCCCAGCCCGCTGAGTGAAATTGTGCTCACCTATGAAGCACAACTTACTCAGGCAGCCGCTGCCACACAAACCGGCTTACCTCAAACGCCATTCGCAACGCGGACAGCAACCACGGTTATCACGGGAACGCCAACAAGCACGCCACAACCAGGTGCTACCCTCACGCCGACGCGTACACAGGTGCCAACCGCCATTTTCCCGACACCTTACCCGGTGACGACGCCACAGCCAACCAACCCGCCGCTTTATCCTTAATTTTCGGGCTGATGCAGTATTGACGATGAGAACAATAAACAAAAATAAACGCAGCATAGGGATCAGAATATTTCTGGTCTGTGCCATGCTGCTAATTGTTCTCAACCCACAGCCAGGTTTCTCCTTACCCCTGCCCTCTGAAGGCCCACAACGGATTGTTGTATTGGATGTGGACTACACGATCTACGAGTGGTGGCTGCTCTCTTGGCAAACCTCGCAGGTAGTTTGCCAAATTTACACCGACCACGAATCTTGGCCAGATAACAGCGAAGTATTGTACTACTGCGGAAAGGATATCCAAACGCGTTGGATTAATACTAAAGCCTGTTTTTACGATGACAGCATCACCAATCCACAGCAATGCCCAGGGCTTTACTTACATTTAGCTCATGTGACCCCATCCACGCGTCAGGTGGAAGTTACCCTACCGCCAGCGGAAGTGTTTGTTTCCCTTACAGGGTGTGATAACTTAGCCGGCACCAATCGGTGCAGCTCGTTGCCCTACATGCGTCTGGAAGCACTGGAACCGCTGCCTAATGAACAAATCATTCAGATTGCGGGCACGGTTAATGGTCTACCCTTTACCTGCCCAGGCGATATATGTGATCTCCCCTTAGCGCCAACGGGGATGTATGGTGCTGAAATCATCTTTTGGGCAGAATCCAGCTTTGGTGATGCCAGTGAAAGATACAAGGCTCAGGTACGCGTGATCCCTTGGGGAGAATTTGCCAACCCTGATGCCCCCGCCGCAGATACCCCCAGTTATTATGTCGATGTGCTGAGTTCCCAGTGGAAGAGCGCGGCAGCTTCCACCTGTTCAAATATCTGGCAAGCCTTCTTGCCTGTAGATGGCGCACCAATTTGGCTTAATACGCCAGCGTTATCGGAAGAATTAATCTCAACCAATGAATACTATCTGCTCGCTGGCTCGTTGATTCAACAGGGCTTGGTAGATGCCAGCTCTTGCGAGAATGGCGGGCTGGAGAGCAATGGCGCTGCAAATGTATGCGGGATGGAACTCGCTCGCCCGGCAGTCAACGAATGGCAGAACCAGTTTAATGCCCAGATCCTACAAGTAGCCAATGAAACCGGCGTACCAGCTCAGCTAATGAAGAACATCTTCAGCCGGGAAAGCCAGTTTTGGCCGGGTATTTACCAAGGTATGCAAGAAGCCGGGCTCGGTCAGCTCACGGACTTAGGCGCGGACGCTGTGCTGCTGTGGAACCCCAGCTTTTTCACGCAATTTTGCCCGCTGGTGCTTTCCAACGAGACATGTCAACGCGGGTTTGGCAATTTAGACCTCGCCCAACAGGAAATGCTGCGTGGTGCACTGGTGCAAAAAGTGAGCGCAGCTTGCCCAGATTGCCCCTCAGGGATTGATCTGACGCAGGCTAATTTCAGCATTAGTATCTTTGCGCGCAGCTTGCTGGCTAACTGCGAGCAAGTTGGTCAAATTATATATAACAGCACCGGTAGAACAGCCGGGCAGTTAGCGCTCTACGAAGATTTATGGAAATTTACCTTGCTCAACTACAACGCAGGTTCGGGCTGCCTTTCTCAAGCCGTCCGCCAAACGGTAGGCAACAAACAAGCGCTTACTTGGCAAAATGTTGTGCATTACTTGGAACCAGCTTGCCAAGCTGGTGTGGCTTATGTGGATGATATTGCTAATATGGTCGTCACGGAAACAGCGGGAATAGGGGATTTGCTTTCAACGCCAGAGCCGGAAATTGTCCAAACCACGCCCACACCTGTACCCACCGCCCGGCCAACGGCTACACCTACCTCCATCTACACGCCCATGCCCACACCAACACAGGGCAGTTACCCCATCGCGACGCCGACAGCACCGGTTCTCTACCCCTAAGGGCTTAGTAAGCAGCTATGAGAGGGTAGGTTATTTTTCACCTGAGCGCAAAGCCTCTAACTCGCGTTCAAGTTCAAGGCGCTTTTCTTCCCCAGCTCGGCGCACTTCATTTTGGATATTATAGATGTATCCGCGGATGCTGCTCTGGCATTCCTCGCCGGTAAAGGGCGTATAGAGCAATACCAGGATACTGCCGATTATGCCCCCTAGAATTGCACCTTTTAGAAAACTACAAGTTTTGCTCATCACAACCTCCTTAATGGAACGGTACTGAAATTATACGGTATTTTGACATATCAAGTTGAGGGGGAGGGCATATTTAAACAACTTTACAACCTGCGTTGAATCAGAAGATCTAAAATAAAAACCTGTTGGATGCATATATAAAACAGAGGAAACGTTAACATTTCTCTATCGTTTGGCATTTATAGTATTGGTGCTATGAATAATCGTAAAGGAGATTTACTATGGGAAAAATAATCGGTATAGACCTGGGTACAACCAACAGTGTCGTTTCCGTAATGGAAGGCGGTTCCGCAACCGTTATTCCGACCTCAGAAGGTTCGCACTTGCTGCCTTCAGTTGTGGCTTTTAATAAGAACGGCGAACGGCTTGTCGGCATTCCCGCTAAACGGCAGGCAATTGTCAACCCGGAAAATACAGTATATTCAATTAAGCGCTTTATGGGACGGCGCTATGATGAAGTCGAAACCGAACGCAAAATGGTTTCGTACAAGGTGGTCCCTGGGCCTAGCGGAGATGTCCGCGTGGAGATTCCCGTCACAGGCCAGACTTACACGCCGCAAGAGATTTCTGCCATGATCTTGGGCAAGCTCAAGAGCGACGCTGAGGCATATTTAGGCGAAAAGGTGACTCAAGCAGTCATCACCGTGCCGGCTTACTTCAACGATAGCCAGCGCCAAGCGACCAAAGATGCAGGCAAGATTGCCGGACTGGAAGTGTTACGCATCATCAATGAGCCGACGGCTTCCGCTTTGGCTTACGGCTTGGATAAACGTGAGAACGAAATCATCTTGGTCTTTGACTTGGGCGGCGGTACTTTTGACGTGAGCTTGCTAGAAGTGGGCGGTGGCGTTGTGGAAGTGAAAGCTACCAATGGCGATACCCACCTCGGTGGTGATGACTGGGACGAAGTCATCGTCAACTGGGCTGCTGATGAGTTCAAGAAAGAACAAGGCATCGACCTGCGCAAGGATCGCCAGGCGTTGCAACGCTTACGCGAAGCTGCTGAAAAGGCGAAAATCGAATTAAGCTCCGTGATGGAGACTGAAATCAACCTGCCTTATATTACCGCAGACGCCAATGGTCCAAAGCATTTGCTGCTCAAGCTGACGCGGGCGAAATTTGAGCAAATGACAGAGCACCTACTGGAACGCTGCAAGATTCCATTCAATGCAGTGTTGAAGGATGCCAACCTAACAATTGATAAGATTAATGAGGTCGTATTGGTAGGTGGCGCCACCCGCATGCCTATGGTGCAAGATTTGGTGCGCAAACTAACCAACGGCAAAGAGCCTAACAAGGGCGTGAACCCAGACGAGGTTGTATCTGTTGGTGCAGCCATTCAGGGTGGCGTGCTCTCGGGTGAAGTGAAAGACGTTTTGCTCTTGGACGTGACCCCGCTCTCCTTAGGTGTAGAAACCTTAGGCGGTGTGATGACCAAGCTGATCGAGCGAAATACTACGATTCCGGTGAAAAAGACCGAAGTATTCTCTACAGCAGAAGATAATCAGACCTCGGTTGATATCCACGTCCTGCAGGGCGAGCGCCCGCTGGCTGCGGATAACATGACCTTAGGCCGCTTCCGCTTGGATGGAATTCCGCCGGCGCCGCGTGGTATTCCGCAGATTGAAGTAACCTTTGATATCGATGCCAATGGCAT
>DNSH01000035.1:0-15896 GCA_003499715.1 Candidatus Mesolinea sp.
AGTAGATACAAAATGGACATCTAGGCTGGTACTCTCCGCTGATGCTAAACTTCTTCAGAATTTGATGAAGTTCATCAGCCATTCTTGCGATTCATGGTATTGGCTGATTGGTCTGGGCTTGATTGGGTTGCTGGGCGAGTCAGAAACGCACCTTCTAGCAGCTTTTTGGGCTTGTGCAATCTTGAGCATGGCAGGGGTGGTATTCCTGATTAAAGCGCTCTTCCGCAGGCCGCGGCCTGAAGGGGAATGGGGTAAAATCTATCGCATTGCTGATCCGCATTCATTCCCTTCAGGGCATGCTGCCCGCGCAATGATGTTAGCTGTGCTCTCGATTCAAACGAGCTCTGGATGGGTGATCGCAATTTTCTTTTTATGGGCTGTGTTGGTTGGTCTTTCTCGGATTACGCTCAAGCTGCATTATCTTTTAGATGTTATTGCTGGTTGGTTATTGGGCGCAGCAGGAGGATTGCTTGCGCTGCAGCTTTACCCTTGGTTTACACAAATCATAAAGGCTTTGCTGAACTAACCCACAGCAAAGCCTTTTATCGATCTACAAGTAAAGAAACTAAGCGAGAATCACCGCGCTCATTGAGGGAAGCGTCAGATTGTTAATTTTACCGGATTGGATGGTGACCTGTGTTGAGCCTAACTGATCCTGTAATACAGCCCCATCCGGAATTAGCTCCTTCAGTTCGATATCCAAAGTTTGGGAGCTGCTTTCCAGATTTATCGCGACGATTACGCTATCATGCTCATCTTGGCGCATATAAACTAGTAAATTGCTATTGGCAAGCAAGGTTTGGTAAGTTCCGGTGCGCAGCGCGGGGATAGCATGGCGCAGCAGGACCAACTCGCGGATTTTATCGTGAAGCTGCTGATTCCACTCGAGTTTATCCCAGGGAAAAGCTTTGCGACAATCTGGATCGCGCCCGCCGGTCAGTCCTATTTCATCACCATAGTAAATGCATGGTGCACCGGGGTAAGTAAGTGTGAAGAGGTAAGCAAGGTAAAGACGCTGCTGATCCTCATGTACCAAGCTCAAGAAGCGGGGCATATCGTGGCTATCCAGAAGGTTAAGCTGTGCTTGTGCAAATTCGTTGGGATAGATGGTCAGCAGTTCCTGCGTGCGTTCGGCAAACTTAACTGCATCCATAGCTTCGGGTGTTGGTAGGCCCATCATGCCCTTTGCTAGTTCGGCGTCGATGCGGCTTCCGCCAAAGAAGGAAACACAGGCATGAGTGAGTTGATAATTCATAACACCATCGAACATATCGCCCGCTAACCAATGCCGAGCCTCGGATGGAATCTCACCCACGATGTATGCCTCGGGGTTGGCTGTCTTGACCACCTCGCGAAATTCCCGCCAGAAATTGTCATCTTTGATTTCGAAGGGAACATCTAAGCGCCAGCCATCCGCGCCTTGCTCTATCCAATAGCGTGCCACGTTGAAGATAAACTTGCGCACCTGTGGGTTTGCGTGGTTAAGTTGGGGCATAGGCGGATAGCCCCACCAACAATCATAATTTGCTGAAGTGGAGTAGGCATTGAGCGGAAAACGGTGAATCTTGAACCAGTCAATATACGGCGATTTGGGTCCAACCTCTAAGATGTGATTGAATGGGTAAAAGCCTCGCCCCACATGATTGAACACGCCATCCAAGACCACGCGGATGTTACGCTTGTGGGCTTCTGCCAGTAGTTGTGTAAAAGCTTGATTGCCCCCCAGAAGCGGGTCCACTTGGTAATAATCATGGGTGTTGTAGCGGTGGTTGGAGGCAGCTTGAAAGATAGGGTTGAAGTAGATTGCATTGATACCTAAATCTTCAAGGTAATCCAGCTTCTCCCGCACGCCAATTAAATCGCCACCTTTGAAGCCGTCTGGAGTGGGTGCACTTTCCCATGGCTCGAAATTGCCCGGTTTTTCCACACTTGCGCTCCAAGCAAAACGATCGGGAAAAATCTGGTAAAAAACAGCATTTTTTACCCAATCAGGGGTATGGTTAAGTTCTGCAGACATAAATCTCCTTAATTACTATGATTTCTGGGTTTGGATTATACAATATTCGCAATGATTTTTCACGGTAAAGGATATTGATTAGGCAAGTTTAAATATCAAACATAGCACCTTACCTAATACGGATGAAAGTCCAGCTTGACAAGCCTCTTTCATTTCGGATATGCTTAGCGATGGGAATGGTTAGGTCCCGGTGGGCTTCCTGGTCTTCAAAATCAGTGTCGGGTCGCGTTGCGAGCCGGGGTGGGTTCGACTCCCATCCATTCCCGTTTTGATTCGAGCGTTGACGAATATGCGGAAAACTAGTTTATCTACAATCCTTTTTGTAGTGTTGGTAAGCTTTAGCTTAGCAGCTTGTCAGGGCATACCACCTTCTCCCATGCCCACAGCAGGCACATCTCAGCCGCAAGCCACTGCAACACCAGCTATTCCTACACCGACAGCTACGTTAACTTCAACCCCCACGCCTCCTTGGCCGACCATTGAGCCGGTCGATGAGAACGCGCTGGCGGGCTTGGAACTCACGGTTCTGCATCCGTGGATTAATGAAGCCAAAACAAGCTTTGAAAGCTTAGTGGCGGAGTTCAATCGCATGAATGCCTGGGGAATTAACGTGACACCCGTGGGCGCAGGGGGCATCGAAGATGTCGGTGATAAGTTAGCTGAGAATGGGATGAAAACCAACCTCGCCATCGCCCATGGGTACGACTTAGCATTGCTTACCTCAACTGGCGAATTGGCTAACTTGGGGCCTTACTTGTACGATGAAGATTATGGCATCAGCACGGAATATGCGCCTGATTCAGCTTTTTATCAACTCTCGCCGTTAGCTACTTATCAAGAGTATTGGGGTTACCTACCCATTGCCTACCAACCAGGAGTGCTGGTGTATAACCAAAGTTGGGCACGCGAATTAGGATTCAACCAAGCACCCCGCTCACCTGGAGAACTAGCAGCGCAGATGCTGCCAGCTGCAGCTGAAAAGCTGCAAGATAACGATATTTACAATAACGGCACCGGCGGTATGTGGGTATCCAATTCTCCTATTGCTGCACTGAGTTGGTACCGCGCTTTTTACGGCAAATTCGACCCAGCAAAGCCTGTGCTGAGTTTTAACGATCAAGCAGGCAGCCAGAGTTTTACTTTCCTCAAGCAGCTGTTTAACGAAGACGGCTCCTGGGTTGGGCTCCAAGAGGTGCCATATGAGTACTTTGCGGCGCGCTTAGCTCTGGCTTATGAGGGTACATTAGATGACATCCTCATTCAGGAGGGCTACCAGAGGCGCGTTGATTCTGAGGACAAGTGGCTCGCCTTGCCTTACCCTACCCCGGATAGCATGGGAAGCCTTTCACTGGAGACAGTCTCCATTGGCATAGCAAAAGAGACGCCGGCAGAGCAGTTAGGCAGCTGGCTTTTTGCCCGCTGGCTATTAACTCAAAAGGCACAGGAACGTTTAGTTCATATTCACGGCTATTGGCCCGTGACAGACGACCCGCAAGATGTGGCACCGGACTATGCTAAAGCGCACCCAGCTTGGGCGAGTGCTTTGTTGGAAGATGTTAGGCTTACCCTTGCTCCGGAAGCCCAAAATTGGGCTTATGGACGCTTGATTTTACAGGATGCTGTGCGCCGTATGTATGCGCTGGATGAAGAATACATCCCTACGGTATTGGAGATGTTGGATAGCACTTTGCAGGAGTTGACAGGAGAAAACTTGAATGAACCATAAACCGGTTGTGGAGATCTATTCTGATGGCGCTTGCAGCGGTAATCCAGGCCCTGGCGGCTGGGCAGCTGTAATCCTGACGGACGGCAAGCACACTGAGCTCAGCGGCGGCGAAAAGGAAACCACCAACAACCGAATGGAAATTATGGCTGCTTTGAACGCCTTACGCGCACTCAAACAACCATCCCAAGTCACTTTTTATACCGATTCGAGTTATCTGCTCAATGGTGCAACTGCTTGGCTGCCCGAATGGAAACAGCGGAATTGGAAACGAAAAAAAGGCAAATTAGCGAACATCGACCTGTGGCAAGAGCTGGATCGCGAGCTGAGCCGGCATGAGGTGAAATGGGTATGGGTGCGCGGGCATGCGGGCAACACCCTGAATGAGTACGTCGATCAAATGGCACGAGCTGCTATCCCAAGTCATTAATTCTTTAAAATCCCCTTCTTTAGCATATTTTGATATACTTTGGCATTATCTGATTAATCAAGCAGTTATAGGATCTTCAATTTGGATAGTTATTTTAATGCTCGTGATGAGGCTTATCAGAGGTTCACACGTGAACGCAAAGCGCTGTGGGATCGCATTGCCGCCAAAGAAGCGAAAAAGGTTCGCTGGAGCTCGTACTACCACCGCCGGCTGAATAGAACTTATCACTTTATCATTCCCCAAGGAAGCACCATATTAGAAGTGGGTTGTGGCAGGGGCGATTTACTGGCTTTTTTGAAACCATCAGTTGGCGTGGGGGTGGACTTTTCGGAAGGTATGCTCGCTGCAGCAAAAGAAATGCACCCAGAATGCGAATTTTTTTGCGCAGACGCCCATGCCCTGCCAGATCTCGGTAGGCAGTTTGACTTCATCATCCTCTCGGACTTGGTCAATGACGTTTGGGATGTGCAGACCGTTTTGGCTCAGCTAAAGCCTTATTGCACATCGAAAACCCGCTTAGTGATCAACTTCTATAACCGTTTGTGGGAGTTCCCGCTTAAGGTAGCGCAAGCCCTGCATATGGCTACGCCGCTGTTGGACCAAAACTGGCTCACCCAGCAGGATATGCGCAACCTACTACAACTCTGCGATTACGAGGTTGTGCGTACCTCATCGGAAGTGCTGTTTCCCTTCTACTTTCCCTTGCTTAGCGGACTGTTTAATCGTGTTTTAGCACGGTTGACTTTATTTAAGGCTTTGTGTATGACGAATGTCCTTGTCGCTCGCCCACGTGGAGGGTTGCGCGAGGATAAACCCTCAGTTTCAGTGGTGATTGCCGCCCGAAACGAAGCCGGTAACATTGCCCAAATATTCGATCGCGTGCCAGAGATGGGCAGCTCAACGGAGCTGATTTTTGTGGAAGGGCACTCGAAGGATAATACCTACGAGGTCATCGAGGATATCGCTGCACAATCTAATCGCTCGGTACAATACCTTAAGCAAGAGGGAACAGGTAAGGGTGACGCTATTCGCTTAGGTTTTCAGCATGCCCAAGGCGATGTGCTCATGATTTTGGATGCTGACCTGACTGTACCTCCGGAAGATCTGCCCCGCTTTTATGACGCGTTGATTTGGAACCATGGAGAATTTATTAACGGGGTGCGCTTGGTATACCCGATGGAAAAGCAAGCCATGCGTCCATTCAATACACTTGGCAATAAATTTTTCAGCACAGCATTCTCCTGGCTGTTAGGGCAGAGCATTAAAGATACCCTATGCGGCACCAAAGTGCTTTGGCGGGAAGATTACGAAAAAATCGCTGCTAACCGTGCTTTCTTTGGTGATTTTGATCCCTTTGGGGATTTTGATCTCATTTTTGGCGCTGCAAAGTTGAACTTAAAAATTGTGGACCTGCCGATCCGTTACCGCGAGCGCACTTACGGCACAACGAATATCCAACGATGGAAGCATGGTTTGTTACTTCTGCGCATGCTTTGGGTGGCGGCGGTGCGCCTCAAATTTGTGTAGGTCTTTCTTATAGCTACGGATTACTGGCAGCCGCGCAGGTCCAGCAGTCGGCGGAAATCACCCCTCGCTCCAGTTACTTCATAATGTAGCTGCACGCAAGGTGCGGAAAGCCTCTCCTGGACAGTTTCGGAGAAGTCATCCCATTCTCCAGCCCCAAGGTAGAGGTAATCGTATCCCGCAGCGTGTAGGGCGTAAGGATCGAGCGAGCTGGCAAGCCGGGAATAATCGGCGGTAGTCTCGTACCAGGTATTGTTGGAAGCCAACGGCCGGGCAAAAACTGTGGCGGCGCGGGAAGGGATTAAGTCAAAGACCATGGCGTCTTCTTCGAGCTTATCCCAGTATTGGCTCTCAACCTTGGCATCCAAATCATCCAAGAAGTAGCTTTCTTGTGGCACCTGCATCGCTGTAGTTTCAATGGCAAAGTAAACAATCCCGCCAACACAGCAGAGCAGCATCATCCCAACCACAATAAGCTTGAGATTGAGCGGACGGTGGCGCAGCCAGTACCACAACAGCGGCACGGCAAAAACCGTCAAGAGTTCAGTGCCGACCAAGCTGAGGCGTTTCGTCGCAGAGATGCCAGCATCACCGCGGTAGCCAACGAACACAGAAAATAGGCTGATAGCGACCATCACAGCTAAAATAGCATAAATGACCTGGTTGCTACGCCAACCCTTTTTGCCCCATGCGAACATCAACGGAAGGAGGAGGAAAATCGGCCCAACCTCCAGCAGTGCCACCAGCAACTGGGCTGGGTTGAGCAGAGAAAGCTCGCCTAAATGCGATGAGATAATCGCTGGAGGCCAGCGCAAGTAGAAGGCATTGCTAAAGTAAGACTCAGAACCAGCTTTTGATCCTAGATTCAGCAGCTGTTTTGCTGTTCCCGTGAGCACACCGCCTTGAAACAGGGCAAACAACGCCGGGATCACCACGAAGAAGACCAAGCCTAACCAGATCTCTCGATGAGGTTGGTCTTTTTGCCTTATAAGATGGATGAGGGCGATGATCACGAAAGCAGCGAGGAAATAGCCAAACCAAATCTCATCCACCAGCGCTTGAGCGGCAAGCAGGGCACCGATAACAGCCATCCCTGCCGGGTGCTTCCAGCGCTTAAAAGTGAGAATGAGCAGCAAGGCAATAGTTAATCCCATCATGCCCGTGCCGCCATGTTCCATCACACTGACGGTGTGAAAGCCATTGCCATAAGCAAATAGAAAAGGCAGGGGTCCTCCTCCTTCGATAGCCCAAGGTTTGGAGAAGGCTAACTTAAGGCTAGGGTCGGTTGCGATTCCCGAGCCAATCATATTGATTTGGTCAGAGATAACCGCAAGAGCCCGCCCAGGTAGAAAGAGCAATAACCAGCGTAGACCGCCGGCAAAGGCAGTGAAAAGCGCTGTAAACCAGCCACCGATCAGGCTTCGGGTGAGCCTCTTGCCGAGAAAGAATACATAGATCATGGCTAAACTGAAGAAGACCGCTCGGGTGAGGTCTAATGCCACCCAAGGGAAAATCCCCCCTAAGCGCATGCTCTGAGCGGCAATCAGCAGCATTAGATAATGGTAGTCAAAGCTGAGCTTAGGATTGAGTGGAAACACCGGTGGAATAGAACCAACCGCTAAGAAGGAAGTTGTCGGTAAGTTTTGGTAGTCATCAAATATAGCTAACCCGTGACCGATCATGAAGAAGATATAGAGTAAAAGAACAAACGCCACCCAATAACCGATTGGGAATGTAAATTGCTCGCGTGCAGATTTCCAACTTTTGAGCAGTGTAGTCAGCAGCATACCGATGAGCAAGACAGTTCCAGCGGCAGCCCAAAAGGCAGGCACCGGCGCGAAAAAGTGACCCAACAGATTTGATACCCAAGCCTGCAAGACTAAGCCAAGACCAAAACCTAAAAGGGTCGCTTCGTGCTGTTGCAGCTTAAACAAGCTAACCAGGATTAAATATCCGCCCAAAGCCCAGATTAACGTCCATAAGAGCAGGTTCAATAGGTTCATCGATAAGTCCATTGACCAACCGCCTTCAATTTAAATCAGGTTTAATGTAACTCGTGGTGCTTATTATACTGGTAAGGTGTGGATGCTATGCTATACATGCGTAAAGAAAACAGCCTGCACAAGACAGGCTGTTTCGCATTTCAAAAGAAGAGTCTACTTGAAACGCTTGAGGCGTAAGCTATTTGTGACCACAAAGATGCTGCTGAAAGACATTGCCCCAGCTGCCAACATGGGGTTGAGCAGCCCAGCTGCCGCGGCTGGGATCAATATAACGTTGTAAAAGAAAGCCCAAAACAAGTTTTGCTTTATGGTCGCTAACGTTTTGCGGGAGAGGCGGATCGCCAGGGGTACTGCCATTAAATCCCCGCTGATGGAGACGATCGACGCCGTGGCAATCGCCACATCGGTACCGGTGCCAATCGCAATGCCAACATCAGCTTGTGCCAGGGCTGGAGCGTCGTTGATGCCATCACCGACCATCGCAATTTTGCGCTCTTCTGCCTGAAGCGCTGCGATCTGCTTGACCTTATCGCGCGGGAGCAAGTTGGCGAACACCTCGTCTATGCCGGCTTGCTTTGCAATCGCTTCAGCAGTCGCTTGGTTATCGCCGGTTAACATGGCAACCTTGAGCCCTAAACGATGGAGCTCGGATATAGCCTTAGGGCTATTATCTTTTAAAGTATCCATAATCCCGAAAATGCCAGCTAATCTGCCGTCAATCGCCATCAATACGACTGTTCGGGCTTCAGCTTCGAGTTTAGCGATATCATCATCAGCTGCTGAGGTATCGATGCCCTGCTTGGCTAAAAATGCTTGGTTGCCAATAAGGATTTTATGCTCAGCGACCTCTGCGCTCACACCACCACCAGCTGCTGCCTTGAAGTGCGCAACAGGCAGTAACTCGAGAGCACGCGCAATTGCAGCTGCTTGAATGGCTTCCCCTAAAGGGTGTTCGCTGCCAGCCTCAGCTGAGGCTGCAAATTGCAGCAGCTCATCTTCACTCAGCTCTGGAAGCAGCGAAAGAACCTCTGTAACTACAGGTTGACCGCGGGTGAGGGTGCCAGTTTTATCGAAAACGACTGTATCCACCTGACCCGCAATTTCTAAGCTCTCACTGGATTTGAAGAGGATCCCCAGCTCAGCGCCCCTACCGCTGCCGACCATCACCGCAGTCGGTGTAGCTAAGCCCATCGCACACGGGCAGGCAATTACCAGCACCGCCACCATATTGATCAACGCACGTGCCAGCAAGGTTACTTCCGAACTGGCGGGCAGCGGGATGATAAAATACCAGACCGCGAAAGTTACCAGGGCAATCCCAATTACGATGGGCACGAACATCGCCGAGATTTTATCGGCTAAGCGCTGAATCGGTGCTTTGCTGGCTTGGGCGTTCTCGACCAGTTGAATAATCTGCGCCAAAACGGTGTCGCGCCCTATTTTGGTAGCTTCAAAAATCAGCCGTCCATTTTTATTGAGAGTGGCACCGTAAACCGGCGAACCAGGCGTTTTTTCTACGGGCAGCGATTCACCGGTCAGCATGGATTCATCCACGCTAGAGCTGCCTTCAATGACGATGCCATCCACAGGGATCTTTTCGCCCGGGCGTACAACCACCACATCACCAATCTGGACATCTTCGGTGTTGACCTCAATTTCGATGCCATCTCGAATGACAGTCGCTTTTTTAGGCTGCAGGTAAAGCAGCTTCCGGATCGCTTCGCTGGCTCCGCCTTTGGCTTTAGCTTCTAAGTACTTGCCTAAGCGCACGAGCGTAATGATGACCGCAGAGGTTTCAAAATACCCATGCCCCGGGACGGCACCCAGGAGCACAAAGATGGAATAGAAATAAGCTGCGGAAGTGCCCATGGCGACCAACACATCCATATTCGCTGATTTATTGCGCAGGGACTTGAACCCATTCACATAATATGAAGCGCCTACATAAAACTGCACGGGTGTTGCTAGAGCAAAAAACAACCAGTCCATCCAAGGGGCATGTGCAATTGCTGTGGGCAGTAAGCCCAAATCGCGGCTCATGGAGAGTATAAAGAGTGGCACGGTGAAAATCAGCGCAATGACAAGCATGCGCCGTTGGTTTTCGATCTCCTTCTTGCGCGCCACGGCTTCAACATCTTCGCCTTGGGCTGGTTCTTCAGTGAGCTTAAAGCCTGCCTTTGCAATGGCTTGGCGGATTTCAGTTTGACTGATAATGGTAGGCACATAGCGAACCGTGACACGCTCGGTCGCCAGGTTGGCTTGGCTATAAAGTACGCCCTCAAGGCTGTTGAGTGCCTTTTCTAAGCGCAGAGCATCCGCTTGATCGCTGAAGTTTTGAACTTGGAGTGCGGCTTCGCCAATGGCAACGTCATAACCCACCTTGCGCACCTGATCGACCAAGTTTTGTACGTTGGTCTTGCTCGGGTCGTAGCGCACGGCGGCGCGCTCAGAAGAGAGATTTACGCTCGCCTCTTCCACGCCTTCTGTTTTGGAAAGGCTGCGCTCAACGGTAGCCACACAATTGGCACAGGTCATCCCTAATATGGGCAGAGTGACCTGATGTTTTTCAGCCATTTTTATCTCCTTGGGGGATAGTTGATTTCTTCTAAGGCTGCGACAATAACCTCTTCGCTGGCGGGTTCAGAAAATTCAACGGTCACCTCTTTGGTAGTACCATCGCCTTCCACGTTTTCGACGCCATCGATTTCATTCAAGCGTTTGGTGATATGCATCACGCAATGCGCGCAACTAATATTGGGGATAAAGTAAGTTTTTGTAGACATCACTCTCACCTTGGATAAATTTTACCTTTCTTGTATGTTATTTTAGGATTAAATCATTGTAAGTCAATTGCTGATACTGTACATATCGTCTACCAATAGGTAAATGCAGCTACATTTAAATTGAAGAGAACTGCAGTTTCTCGTATGAAATTTACCGCGTTGCAGCCTCGAAATATAAGAAAGATGCCCCGCTTAATGTTGCGGAGCATCAGAAAGAAGAAAAAAGGAGGCGACGATGGGAATCGAACCCATGATGAGAGTTTTGCAGACTCTTGCCTTGCCGCTTGGCCACGTCGCCCTAATAAAAAACTGATATAGACATTATATCAGTTTTTGAGCCATAAGCGGGCGATGGGGCTCGAACCCACGACCTTCTCCTTGGCAAGGAGACGTTCTACCAATTGAACTACACCCGCAAATTTTTGTGCTTCCCCTTACTTGAAGCGTTTGAGATTTTAACATAGGCACATTGGCTTGTCAAATGTAATGAGGATAAACATTTTGCGAGGAATATCAACGAACAATGGTGTTACTAGATATAACTAACATAAGTGATCTCACTGTGTTGGTGTTGGTGTTAGCGATGCACTGGGTAGAGGCTCTGGTGTTCTTGGTGTTTTTGTGTTTGTAGGTGTTGAAGTGCTCGTATTTGTATTCGGTGGGGTGGGTGTATTTGAATTTGTTGGTGTAAGGGTGGGTGTAGCTGAATTTGTTGGTGTAGGCGTGAGCGTATGCGTAGCCGTACTGGTTGGGGTCTGTGTATAAGTGGGAGCAAGCGTTCTTGTTGGCGTTGGCGATGCAATTGGAGCTTGAGTGTAAGTTACTGTGATAGTGGGAATTCTTGTAGCTGTGCTCGAATATTTCTGTGTAATCGTAATTGTACTGGTTGGGGTCTGTGTATAAGTGGGAGCAAGCGTTCTTGTTGGCGTTGGCGATGCAATTGGAGCTTGAGTGTAAGTTACTGTGATAGTGGGAATTCTTGTAGCTGTGCTTGTGTATTTCTGCGTACCCGTAATTGTTTTGGATGGGGTCTGTGTATAAGTGGGAGCAAGCGTTCTTGTTGCAGTTGAAGATCTGATGACTGTTGGAGATATCCGCGTAGATGTATTCTCAACAAGCCTGGTTGGGGTGAAAAGTGCTGATTCAGCCGGCAAGATAATTTCCTGAGAGCAACGATGATTGTTGCCTTCAATGATTTCAAGAGAGATGTGATCGTTTTTATTGCCTAATAATTCTATGAATAATAAATTAGGAAAATTAGGATCACGTAGGAATGCTTGATAATCCGAAAATTGGAACTGATTAAACCAGACAATTAATCCTGGCAAATCGAGCTGGAGTGTTAAATTTCCGCTTGCATCGCGCCTGCGATAAGCTGAAAGATCCATTTGCGTGTCATAAACTAATTGAACTCTTCCACCTCCTAAAAATGCCATGCTGTAATAAGGAATATCATAAACCGAGCAAAACTGGCTTAGTATCTGGGTAGAGGTTGGCGTCTCAGTATCAGAAGGGGTGCCCTTTGCGGTTTCAGTGGGGCTTGGTGTGGATGTGGCTGAGGATAGCGCGTTGAATGTGGGGGTGAAGTCACTCACCAGAAAAAGCCCTATAGGGGTGGGACTTGGCGTTGTGGCGATAATTAGTGGAGTCGCCGAGGGAGCTGAAGCGCGATTTACGAACAAAGCAGAAGCAAACAAGTATATGGAAAGAGCCCCTAACCCGACAATTGCGGCAAGCAGCGGCCATTTCTTTGCCGTTGGGGTAGCGGGAACAGAAAATCGTATGTCCTTAGGAAGTTTTTTCAGATCAGGATCCCTAAGCATAATACATTCGTTGTAATGTGGGGTTAGGCAAACCTCCTGCTGATGGAGATAGGTTGGATTTTCTGGTGGCTTACAACGATGGCAGTAATTAATATCGGATGGGAAATCTGAATTTGTCTTAATATCATCTATTAACGCAAGATAAGGACAATGTTGCAAATTTCCTTGATTTGAGGTGGAGAAATCATTAATCATAGGTGTAGCCAATTAACAGGTCAAGAATGCTTAAAATCTGAAGCATTTAAGACGAAATATTGATAAATGAGTGGAAACTTGTTATCGATGAGCTCCTCAAGTTCTTTTGCAATCACCACTGGAGATTCTTTCGTTGAGTATGGATCTGGAATATCATAAGGAATTCCTCCACCCAATTCGGTAAGTTGAAAAATCTTTCCCTTGAATTTTGGGAATTCATGAGCGAGAGCTTCTTTTTGGCCAGATTCCATGGTCAATATAATATTAGCCTCGCGCATAAGAGACTGATTGACAATTCTCGATCTGTGCTGATCAACGTTCAAATGCCGTTTTTTCGCTTCTTCCATAGCCTCAAGGGTGGGAGGAAGGCTTTCGTTTACCCAAGTGCCTGCACTCTCGACCCGCCATTCTCCGTGTTTATTTAAAGCAGCAACTTTGGCTTTAAAAAACGCCTCAGCTAAGGGAGAGCGGAATCGATTTGCAGTACACACAAAAAGAATGAAGGTCAATTTGGGGTTTATCCATTTCTCGGTTTATTGATTGCTTGCTCGTGGGATGAGTACCCACTCTCCATTGATTAAGAATCCATCTGCTGGAATATTATTATAATCGACCAGAGCTTCTAAGTCGATTGCAAGTCCTTCAGCCAATTCCCGAAGCGTGAGGCCGTTTTCGGTAATTTGGAAAGCTTCAAAAGCCGGTAAACCGGCTAAATCTATACAATCCAGTGGAATAATGAGGATGGAATCTACCCATATAGGCACAATCAATTGGTTATTTACCGCTTTAATAATTTCAGGTGTCGTATTATGTTGTGTAGCTAAGAAGAGCAAACTTTCACCCGGGTTAACTCGGTGCACTATAAAGAGCTGCTCTTTTCCAAATGGGGTTTCGAGGTAATGACCTTCACGAATTTCTGTTGGTGTTAATGACGGTTTGGGTTGAGGAGTTAGAGTTGGTGCTTCTGTGACGGAATACGTTGCTAATGCACTCCTTGGGGTAATCAAGCTGACTGCTAAGGAGGTGGTGGTGGCTGGCATGGTTTGGGAAGGAATCATTAGAGTATCATCTTGCTTGTTTTGCTGAAAGTATGCGATCAGTGCAATTATGATGCATACCAAAAGGACTGCCAGGATAATCAAGTGGAAGGATTTTTTCCTGCCTTTACGTTTTCTCCATGCTTTCATTTTGAGCTCTTCTGGCATATTTTGCTTAGCTTGTGCTTTAAAAACCACACAAGAAGCATACTGCTCGGTCAAACAATACGAGAGTTGTTGCTCCAAACTTGGCACAGCGGCTGGCTGGGTGCGATGGCAATAACAATTCGCTGAAGGGTAAGTCAGGCTCGTAGCAGGATCTTCTATTAGTCCCAGGTATGGACAAATTGATTCCCGGGTGGTTTGAACAATGCCGGTCATTGCTTAATTTTCCATGCCAACAGGCGAAAGTCATTCCTGAGGTGAAGACTTGTGTTTGTGAGACGCTGACTATGAATTGATAGCTTAGTGATGCAGTACTTTATTGCCCTTCTGTTCGGTTAGAGCAACCTCAGTGCTTTCTTCTGAACCGTAAGAGTGGCGATACTTATCTCGAGAACTGTAGGGTGAATAGTAATCATAACCCCCATAATAATACGAACGGTTGTGGGGAATACGGTTCATAACAACACCAAGTAAGTGAGCATTGATGCGTTCAAGTTCCTCCAAAGGGCGCTTAGCAGATTCAATACGTGTGGAACCAGGGACAATCACATAGAGAACTCCTTCCACACGTGTAGCCAGGATTTGCGAATCTGAAACAATAAGGGGAGGGCTATCTAAAACAATCACATCGTAACTCTTTTTCAGCTCATCCAGCAGGTTACGCATCCGTTCACTCGCCAGCAACTCAGCAGGATTAGGTGGCAGACTGCCACTTGTAATGATATCCATGTTCTTCACTTCCGGGATCGAGCGGACGACTTCATGCAGGGATAATTTGCCCCGCACTAGATCGCTCAGGCCGATTCGGTTGTGTAGGTTGAACTGGACATGCACATTTGGCCGGCGCATATCGGTATCCATCAGCAGCACCCGATTTCCTCCCTGAGCCAAGATAATCGCCAGGTTACAAGCAACCGTAGTTTTCCCTTCGGTCTCTCCCGAACTAGTTACAAGGATAGATTTTAACGAAAAATCTAAGCTGGAAAATTCAAGGTTCGTGCGCAAGGCACGAAAGGCTTCAGCTACTGGCGAGCGTTGATGATAAACCACGTAGTTCCCAAGTTTATCATCCTTATTCTTCTTGTGCAGCTCACCGATTAGGCCGATGACAGGAATGTTGAGAATCTCTTTAACCTCATCTGGTGTCTTGATCGTATCATCCAGGTATTCGATCAGAAATGCAGCACCCGCGGTCAGAATCAATCCGACAGCTCCTGCTAATAGGGCAGTCTGACCGGGCTTGGGAGATATCGGGACTGAAGGTATCTGGGCTTCCTCAACCTGCACCACATTTGGAGTGTTCTGAGCCCGTGAAAGGCGCAGAGCTTCAAGGCTGTTAATGCTGCTCAGGTAAATTTGTTGATACAAGTTCAGGGTGGTTTGCAGTTGGGTGAGCTGAGCGGATGTTGCAGTTGTCGTTCCACTCTCTGCTGGCGTTTTGAGCACCACCAGATTAGTATAAATCTGTTGATATAGCGAGAGAACGGATGACAGTTGATCGAGCTGAGCCTGATATTCGGCTAATCTGGCTTTTTCTTCTTCCGTGGCGGTGGCTGGATTGATCTTGGCTACCTCAACATTAAGTGCAGTCATTTGGCTTTGTGTTTCCAGGATTTGCTTTTGGACACTCTCGAGCTGAGACTCAACGGTGGCTGTTGAAAGTTCGTTAATTTGTTTTTCCAGTAAAGAAATCTGTTGCTGCGTCTCGTCGATACGGTTTTGGAGGTTTTGTTCTGCGCTGATATAGCGAATAGCTTGAAGCTGCTCATTTTCGTCAATGAGCACATTGATCAGTCCATTAGCGATGAGCGCAGCCTTTTCTGGCTCCGTGTGCCTTACTGTCAGCACAACAAATTGCGTATCTGTTATGGGTGAGGCAGTTGCCTGACCTTTATAGATTGGAAAACCCAACTCGTCGGAGGCTTTTTGTAATACGCTCTCGGTAGAAAGCAGCTGTACGTAGGTAGAGATTAATTGTTGGTTATCCAGATAAGCGTAATAATCATAAGTGGTTTGTGGTGCTCTCAGAATTACAAACTTTGAGCTTGCTTCATAAATGGGCGTCTGCCGACTGCTAACGAAATACCCCACTGCAGCGCCAATGATGACCCCTGCAATGACAAGCCAAAGCCATCGTTTTGCAATATTGAAAAAGTGTTTTATATCCATAAACTTCGATTACAAACCTTTCAACGA
>DNSH01000035.1:16077-19677 GCA_003499715.1 Candidatus Mesolinea sp.
ATTCGGAAAACCTCATCCAATAATATCGAAAATTGATCTAACGGACGGACCCGCCTTTAACATAATCAGATTGATTATAAGCAATTATCACCAGCCTGTAAATGAGCTAAAAACCTGCGCGTGGCTGCATTACTTAATGAGTAAGGGTAAAAATGTCCTTTGCCTTACGTTGATAAACACGTCGGCATCTTGCGAGTAAACTTCACCGTCCCAAACTCTGAAACTGAACACCTCGGACCCGACATAGCCAGTTTGTGGTGTGTAGATTACATTAGGTGCTGTACCGCTTAGGCTGCCATGCTGCGGATCTACTGTGATACTGAAAGTAAGGCTGTCACCGTCTGCATCTGAACCACTTATGGTAATGGCTATGGGCTCGTCCATCCAGGTGTTAAGCTCCTGGCCTTCAGCGACAGGCGGATTGTTAACAGGTTTCGTGAGAGTCAGGAAAAGGGCACTTACCGCGCCCCAGTTGCCGGCAGCATCTTTCCCGCGCACATAAAGGATATGCTGGCCCTCGGAAAGGCTGCTGGTATCAATGGTACCCGTGACGTTTTCGACACTAGAATTGAAGTTGCCATCAACCGGGCTGAGGGAAATGGGCGCATAGCCTTCTTCCCAATAGGGGATATCTATGGAAACTTCGGCAGCAGCAATAGCCTGGCTGGGTTCGGTGCCGTTGCTGTTATTGAAGCGTGTGTCGTTAATTTGCCCGGTCAGGGTGACAAGCGTCCCAATAGGCGCTGGGTTCAGGTTCAGAGCCAAGTTGATGCTGTCAGGTCCAGCAGGGGTCATATAAGGTGTGCGCGCAGTCTTAGCGGCGTAGATTAGCACGGGCAAGTTTTGCGGCAGGATGGTTGTCTCAAAGTTGGTGCAGGGTTCAAAAAATTGAGTGCCTACTTCGATACAATACCCTGCCACGCCCAAGCGCCCGTAGATATAATCTTCAGTTGAGCCATCCGTGGGGTAGAGTGTATAAGATTTGTGAGGATCATACCCATTGAAAAAAGCAAATTTTCGCCCTAGCGTTTGTAAGTCGGTATTATTCGGAGCATTAGAACCGGTAAAACCCCAAGACCACATCACATCGCCTCCGTAACTATGCAGGTCAATGTAGACACCGGTAGCGTCCTCCGGGGCAGGAGCGTTGAGGTCATCTTCGCGTTGGTCAGGGAAAAGGGAAAGCATCACGTCTTGGATAGCATCCACTTCTGGCTCGGAGGCAGCGCTAAGGCCATGATAAGTTTCATCACAGGGGTAATTGCTCGATCCACCCCATCCTGCCCATTCGTAATTAAAATTCCGGTTCAAATCCGCGCCCCGATCGTGACTGGTCGGACCACAATAATTTTCGTTGGTGTTCTTGCGCCACAAATCCCCTGCTTCTGCCTCTTTACGGCCGTCAGGGTTAGCCAGGAGCATGATATAAATCTCGTTGTAATCCAGCAGCCAATGCACGTCGGCATTGGTGTTGTAGTTCTCGATGAGATAGCCGGCGAAGCGGGCGGCTAATTCGGCTGGAGCATATTCCCGGGCATGAATCGAAGCTGTTAGCAGCAAGCGCGGCTTTTCCTCTGTGATATTTTCGTTGGTAAGCCGCAGCAGCATCATGTCATACCCATCCGGCTGACCTACACTCTTCTCCCAGGAGTCACCTACATCTAACCACTCAGCTAGGGTGGGATAATAAGCGGCTAATGCAGCCCCATAAGCATACAGCTCCTCTACCGTGCGGTAGCAGTTGAACGGTGGGCCGATCGTATCCAAGGAATTGGTTGCTAACAGCTTGAGCTTCTGGAAATTCGCATCTTCATGGGCATCAAAAAGTGTAGTGAAGCCCAAATTTTGCACCTGAGCTAGCTCATCTGGCGAGAGCGCTGCCAGCACATACTGTTCCACCTGGTTGTTATATTCAAACACATCAAATGCCATCAGCCTAGAGATGTCTTCGATCGTTGTATAGTAAATCCGATAGACTTGGCGTTGGCTTTCTACATCTACACTGCAGGCTTGTGTGTCATCTGTAGGGAGGAATGAAGCAGATTGAACTTGATATTCACCGCTAAATGAAACTAACATGACAAGAACGAGCAAAATTATCAGACCGGCTTTCCTTTTCATAAAATACCTTTCTCAGCTTATTAGCCATTCATGGAGTTCGTAGACGGATTTTTTCTGGGATACATCAGCCAATAGGGATGGGTCTTTTTTTGTAATTTTTTGGACTGTACCTCCATAAGCTTTAATTAAATCTTTGAGCCTTAAAAAATATCCCCATAATATCCTTGGAGATGAAGGTGGAATTTGATATATACGGGCAATAGTGATCCGTGGCAAGAAGACCCGTTGGAATATCAATGAAAGACGCTTAAAAAGGTTGGATTCGGAGGCTAATTGAACCATGTCCGGGGTGAGGTTGTGTATAGCATGCTCATCCTGTAGCAAAATCTGGTAAGCTTCCGTGAGGACGCGCTCATCAATGGGCGTTGGCGATAATTGGGCTAAAACCTGCTCTGGGATAATTGCCCATTGCAGCGCGCGAAGCAGCTCTAGCGTGAGGGCTGCGGTTTTTTCTGCACGCCATTGCTGGCAGAGAGCAACAAAACAAGGCCAATCCAACTGGTCCTGATAGCGCTGCAACACGAGGGCAATATCGAACATTCCTTTAAGGCCAAGACTGAGATAATGCTGGTACGTCAGGTGGATGCAAAGATGTAAGAGCAGATCTTCAATTCCTTCCGCGAGTACATCGATGCCGTTGATTTGAGCAGGAAAAGACCTCTGCCAGACGCCATCCATAGCAATTGTAAAGGGCTCATCTTCTTCTAAAAGTGTCCAATGGATTTCCACATGCGTGCCATCAGAGAGGGTCATTGGCGGCACGTGCTTGATATCCAAATTAGAATCTCTAATGTCAAAGTATCTGGAGAGCTGATAGCCCAAACCTTGAAGAATTTCAATCGTTCTGTTGAGATCTTCGCGGTGTACTAAGATATCCAGATCGCTCATACTGCGAGCGCCCACATCTTTATAAATATTTTCCAACAGAAAAAGCCCTTTGAGGGCAATCACAGGAATATTTTCCGCCCTAAGACGTAGAAGAATTTGGCAAGCATGGTTTAGCAGCAAAATGTTACGGGCAGCGGTGAGCATGTACGCCGAGCGGAAGCTCTGCCGATGAGGTTCGGGAATCTGTTGTGCTAAGCCTAGTTGTGAGAACCGAAACTCCAAGGCAGATAAAAGATCGTGCTGAGCGCAGAGAGCTGTTAATCCTTCCCAATTTTCCGAGTTCATCCCTTTCAAAATCTCAGCACAATCATCGGCCGAGGAGAGGGGATTGAGAAGTTCAATCAGGAAGTTCATTCTTATGGAAATAGGAGCTCGTAACATGGGAATTCAGAAGAATTGGCTAAGAACTAAGCATGAAAATATGGATAATAGATTAATACTTCTCTTAGGCGTCCAGAACTACAGGAATAAGCTTTCCTTTACAGCCTGCACCACCCAGGCAATTTGATCGTCCGAAATGGTGGGGTAGAGTGGCAGGGTAACTTCCCTGGAGCTGACTTCTTCCGTAATCTTCAGATCTTCGACCCGAGG
>DNSH01000031.1 GCA_003499715.1 Candidatus Mesolinea sp.
ATGGAGCAAGGGCAGCTGCAGGTGAAGGTGCTGGGGCGCGGGGTGGCTTGGCTGGACGCCGGCACCCATGAGTCGCTGCTGCAAGCGGCTACTTTCATCCAGGCTGTTGAAGAGCGGCAGGGCATGATGATCTCCTCAGTGGAAGAGATCGCCTACCGCATGGGTTACATCGACCGTGAGCAGCTGAACAAATTAGCAGAGGGGCTCAATGCTACCAATTACGGCGCTTACCTTAGGCGCTTGGCAGGGGATTAGTTATGCTGCGCATTTTATTGATTGGCAGAAGCGGACAGCTTGGCTGGGAGCTACAGCGCTGCTTGGCACCGCTGGGCGAGGTTGTTACTTTTGACTACCCCGAGATCGACCTGGCTAAACCTGCCAGCTTACCTGCGCTCGTGAGAGGTGTAAACCCGCAGGTGATCGTCAACGCCGCAGCCTATACCAACGTAGATAAAGCCGAGAGCGAAGCTGAGCTTGCCCGGCAAATCAATGCCATTTCTCCAGGCGTGCTAGCGGAGGAAGCCAGACGGCTAGGTGCTGCTTTTATCCACTATTCCACGGATTACGTATTCGATGGCTGTAAAGGTGCGCCTTATGTGGAAAGCGACGCTCCTCATCCACTCAACGTTTACGGGCAGACCAAGCTAGAAGGCGAGCAGGCTGTGCAAGCCGCTGGTGGCGCTTACCTCATCCTGCGCACCAGC
Source organism: Candidatus Mesolinea sp. (assembly GCA_003499715.1). Lineage (GTDB taxonomy): Bacteria > Chloroflexota > Anaerolineae > Anaerolineales > Anaerolineaceae > Mesolinea. The sequence continues at coordinate 705 of DNSH01000031.1, forward strand.
TGGGTCTATTCCCTGAGGCAGGGTGGTTTTGTTACCAAGGTGCTACAGTGGGCGCAGGAGCAGGAAACCCTGCGTATAGTTGATGACCAGATCAGCAGCCCCACTTGGGCGCGCATGTTGGCTGAAGCCACTGCTTTAATTATCGCTCAAGGACGAGATGACCCGGTGGGTTATCTTACAGAGAAAGCCGGGCTGTATCACCTAGCCGGCTCTGGCGCCTGCAACCGGTATGAATGGGCCCAAGCCATCCTAGAGCTGGACCCGAAAAAGAGCGAGCAGAAGGTGCAGCAGCTGCTGCCGGCCAAGAGCAGCGCGTTCCCCACGCCGGCAGAGCGGCCGCTCGTATCGGTGCTAGAGTGTGGGAAGTTTGAGAAAACTTTCGGCTTGCGGCTGCCCGAGTGGCGGGGAGCGCTAGCAATGATGCTAGGTAACTGACAAATCAAACTATACCAAATATATTCGACTTGCGCTTATCTCAAGCCGCTACCTTTTCCCCATCATTGGGCTAGTTTATGGGCTGGTCGGGTATACGCAGAGCCTAATCAAGAACCGCACACTGCGCATCGTGGTGCTCGCACTGACGTTAATTTTGTTCTTTGTGGGCGGACCAATTAAGTTCATCACACGCTATGAAGGTGTGTTTTCCTCCTGGTTCCTCCCACGTTAGGATCAATAAAAACTATTCCTGACCTTCTTTCGTCGAATCCTCTGGCGGCATCTGTTCCGAAGGCGCGCTGGCTGGGCGGGACTTGTGAGCTGAGCGCAATGCCATATATCCGCCACCCCCAAGGATGATGACCCCAGGGATCAGCAACAGTGGGTTGAAGCCTGTGCCGACCCCAAACAGCGTGGTTTCCGACGTCACCGTGCTGGTCGGGCTGGGTAGTAAGGTGGATGTAGGGGTGTTGGGCAAGGTTGGGCTGGGGGTAGGTGTGGGCGTGACGGGCGTTGGCGTGGGTGTTACTGTTGCCGGTGGCGTGACTTTTAAGAGCAAGCGGTCCCCAGGCCACAAGGGGTAATTTTCAGTCATGTTATTCCAAGCGAGCAAATCTGCCAGGGGAATTCCATAGTAACCTGCAATCCACGAGAAGTTTTGCCCTTCTTTCACGATGTGATAATAGTTCCCATCGGCAGCCGGAGTCAGCATTTCGATCGGGGTCAGCGGGCGAGGAGTCGGTGTTGGGGTCACATTGCCAGGATAAATCAACAGCTTTTGGCCAATCTGCAAGGGCATATCCACCGTTAGTCCATTCAGCTCAAGAATGCGATTGACAGGCACGCCATAAACCTCACTAATCATGGTTAGGTTTTGGTAAGCTTGCACGGTGTGCACAATCCTCCCATCCGCATCCGGCGGGCTGGCGGTGAAGTAACCAAAGGGCGTAGGGGTCATGTAACCCTTAGCTTTCGGGTTGGGAATGACCAGCTCTTGCCCCATTTGCAGCACAGTTCCTTCAGGCAGGTTGTTCCAACGTAAAATTTCTTTAATCGTTGTTTGATATGCGACGGCAATAGCCCAGAATGATTGTCCGGATTGGACGACATGCACGATTTTGCCATTAGCATCCGGAGTCGCAATGGTGACTGGCACAATAATGCCATAGCCTCCACCACCCTCCACCGGGCCACCCGGGGAAGTGTAGGAGCCGCAAGCCTGCCCAGAAACATAAGCTGCCTGCAGCACGTAATAAGTGGAGCCATTGGAGGCCTTGGCAATGCCAGCTCCAATATTGCAGTAATACGGCTTCACCGCGGGCAGCATATGCGATTCATCGGACCACATAACCATGATTTCATCAATGCTGGCGTCATAGCCTATAGCAAAGTTTTCAGTTGCCCAAACCTTGCTTCCGCCGCCATAACCCGCTGCAGCCAACCTGCCAGCTACGTCACCAATATGCCAAGAAAGCAGGTTATCAGCCATGGTCTGTGCAGTGCTTTGCGCCACGGCATTGATAATTGGATCTTCGATTAGGGCTTGCAATCCGTAAGAGACGCGTAACGTGTTCATCGCTAAGATTAAGTCTGAAGCTGTGACTTGTGAAAAGTCATAGCGCAAAGGCTCCGCCTTCTCAGCAAACGCTAAAGCCGGAGGAAATAAGGTTGAAGCCAGCAATAAAATACAGGCGATCAAGCGCATTTTTATCTGTAGATTAAGCATGAGCTATATATATCACATTTTTACGCAAGGTTTTTATCAGCAGATCTTTGCTTTTACCCACAAAAGCAGAAAACCCTGTTAAAATAGGTCAACAGTAAAGAGCAGAAAGCGCCCGAGTGAAAAAGCTGATCATCCAAATCCCTGCTTATAACGAAGCTGAGACCCTGCCGGAGGTATTGGATGATCTCCCACGTCATCTGGAAGGCATCGAGAGTATTCAAATTATTGTAATTGATGACGGCTCGACTGATAACACTGCACAAGTGGCGCTGGAACACGGCGCCGATTTCGTCCTGCGGCACCGCAATAACCTCGGGCTTTCGCGAGCATTTATCTCCGGTATACAGTTTGCCCTGGCATTAGGCGCCGATATTATCGTCAATACAGATGCCGATCATCAATATCCTGGCAACGAAATTGAGCGTTTGATCCAGCCAATCCTTGCGGGCAATGCGGATGTGGTAATTGGGGACCGTCAGCCGCAGCATAACCGCAATTTTTCACCTTGGAAGCGCTTTTTAGAGAAGCTCGGCAGTGCAATTGCGCGCAAAGTGTCCGATTCTGACGTCCCAGATGCAGTCAGTGGATTTCGCGCATATTCCCGCTACGCGGCACTTCCCCTTCAGGTTTATAACCCTTATTCTTATACGTTAGAGACCCTCGTTCAGGCTGGCAAAAGCCGCATGAAAATCGCGCATGTCCCTATTCAAACCAATCCCCAGCAGCGAGAGTCGCGTTTACACCGAGGCTCGTTTGATTTCATCTGGCGCCAGAGCGGCGTAATCATCCGCTCATACGTGCTTTACCAGCCTTTGCGCACTTTTGTGTCCATTGGAATGCTCTTCCTCGTGCTGGGTTTGGCGCTGCTAATCCGCTTTTTGGTGCTGTATTTTACGATCGATACTGCCGGCCGCTTTTTACAATCTGTTTCGATTGGCGGCACCCTCACAATTGCCGGTATCATCCTCATTATTATCGGTTTTATTGGTGATTCCATCCGCGCCAATCGGCAAATCTCTGAGGAACTCTTGGTTAAAATGCGTAACGCCGCCAAAATTACAGATCCAGACAACTTGACCGAATTTGAAGGGCATCCAATCTACACCCGCAAACACCCCTATATGCCTTCCTAAACCAGTCTTAAAACCAAGCCTTAAAATTCCCGATACTTTAACCTCAATGCCGCATTTTTGAGATAGGCTTATGCTATACTAAGTTTAATTCGGAGAGTAATCGGCTCAGCTCTCAATAATTTAGGGAAGCGGGATCGTAATTTCATTAGGGAAGTAAACTGAATATGTCTTTCGTTCATCTACATGTGCACTCGTCCTACTCTATTTTAGATGGTTTCGGCAAACCAGCTGACTTGGTGGCACGGGTAAAGCAATTAGGGATGCCCGCTGTTGCGCTCACCGACCATGGAACCATGTTTGGGACGCTTGACTTTTATCAAGCAGCAACCGCAGCTGGAATCAAGCCTATCATTGGCTTGGAGACATATTTAGCCCCCCGTTCTATGACCGATCGTGATGCTAGTCGGGACGTCAGACCGTTTCATTTAGTATTACTGGCTGAAAACATGCAGGGTTATCATAACCTATTGCAAATTGCCACAGCCAGCCAGCTGGAAGGCTTTTATTACCACCCCCGCATTGATAAATCCTACTTGAGCAGTCATTCCGAAGGGCTGATTGCTAGCTCTGCGTGTCTCTCTGGTGAAATCCCGCGGGCGCTTTTAGCCCGTGATGCTGAACGGGCAGAACAAGCCCTGAGTTGGTACCTAGACGTGTTTGGGCGTGAGCATTTTTACTTAGAAGTTCAGCAGCATAACATCCCAGAACTGGATTTGGTCAACCGTGGGATGGTTGAGTTAGCCCAAAAATTCCCGGTAGGCTTAATTGCAACCAATGATGTGCATTATATCCGGCAGGAAGATGCCGAGCTGCAAGATATCCTCTTAGCCGTGCAAACTGGCAAGCTGCTTTCGGATAAAAACCGCTTGACCATGGCGGATGATTCTTACTACTTGCGCAGCCCTGAGGAAATGCAGGAGCTATTTTCCGAGGTCCCAGAAGCCATCACCAACACCTTAGCCATTGCTGAGCGTTGTGAAGTTGACTTGCGGCGCAAGGAATATCACCTGCCAAAGTTCGATCTGCCAAATGATGTGCAACCTAAAGGTTACCTGCGCGAACTTTGCCAGCGTGGGCTGGAAGTGCGTATGGGAGAGCAAGCGCAAACCCCAGAGGTGCAGCAACGTTTGGATTACGAGTTAGGCGTGATCCATAAAATGGGTTTCGATGAATACTTCCTGATTGTGTGGGACCTTTGCCGTTACGCGCGAGAGAAAAACATTTGGTATAACGCCCGAGGCTCAGCAGCAGGCTCCTTGGTAGCCTATGCTCTCAATATCACCTCGGTGGACCCGCTGCGCTTTAACCTCCTTTTTGAACGCTTCTTAAACCCTGGGCGCGTGACCATGCCGGATATCGACCTGGACTTTCAGGACGACCGCCGTGCGGAGATGATGGAATATTGCAACCAGAAATACGGCGCGGATAAAGTCGCCCAAATCATCACTTACAGCACCATTGCGGCACGTGGAGCTATCCGTGATGTAGGCCGCGTGATGAACATCCCGCTGGCGGAAGTTGACCGCGTTGCAAAAATGATCCCGGGCTTGCAGCAAGGCAAGAGCCCGACCATCGCTGAAACTTTAGAGAAATCACCTGAGCTGCGCTCTGTTTACGATTCATCACCCCTAATGAAAAAGCTGATTGATACTGCCAGCCGTATGGAAGGTGCCATCCGCAACGTAGGTACTCATGCCGCTGGTGTAATTATCAGCGACCAGCCAATTACCGAGTACCTACCATTGCACCGCCCAACCAGCCAGAGCGAAGACTTACCCATCAAGTCCGTATCCCAATACGATATGGACGGTGTCAATTACCTTGGTTTACTCAAGGTTGACTTTTTGGGCTTGGCTACCCTTACAATTATGGCGAGAGCTTGTGAGCTCATCGAGCAACGCCATGGCGTCCATCTGACCCTGGAGAACATCCCCATCGATGATCCTGATGTTTTCCGTTACATTAGCGAGGGGCATACCATGGGCACCTTCCAATTGGAAGGCTCGGGGATGACGCGCTACATCATGCAAATGCAACCCACAGATATTTCACATGTGATTGCAATGATCGCGCTTTTCCGCCCTGGACCAATGGAAAGCATCCCAGAATACATCGATCGCATGCACGGCAAAAAAGAGGTCAGGTATCCTCACGAGAAGCTGATCCCTATCCTCAAAGACACTTATGGACACGCAGTTTACCAAGAGCAAATCATGCAAGCCGCGGTGGAGCTGGCTGGCTATACTCCCTCCGAATCGGACGACTTGCGCTCGGCGATCTCCAAGAAAAAAGAAAAGGAAATTGCCAAGCACCACAAGAAATTTGTTGAAGGCGCAGTTAAACAGGGGATCCCGCGGGAAGAAGCTGAAGCCATATTTAACGATTGGGAAAGTTTTGCCCATTATGGCTTCAATAAAAGCCACGCTGCCGACTATGGCGTCATCGCGGTGCAGACTGCGTATCTAAAGTGCCATTTTCCCATTGAATATATGACCGCGCTGCTCTCCGCATGGAAAAACAATGCCGAGAAATGCTCCTCCTACGTGGCAGAAGCACGTAACTTAGGCATCGAAGTGCTGCCGCCAGACGTAAATTTCAGCGGTTACGATTTTGTCATTGAAGACCGCCCAGATGGGACTGCCGCAATCCGTTTTGGGTTAGGTGCCATCAAGAATGTGGGGCAGGGCCCAGTCGAAATGATTATCACTGCTCGGGATGATAAGCCCTTTAAAGATATTACCGATTTTGTGCGCCGGGTGGATTTGCGCCAGGTTGGCAGGCGCCCCTTGGAGTGCCTCATTAAAGTTGGCGCTTTAGATAGCCTCGGTCAACGCCGGGCATTGCTAAGCGCGATTGAGCAATTGATCGCTGTAAGCACCAGCCATTTCCGTGCAAAGGAATTAGGGCAATTAGCGCTCTTTGGGATCAGTGAGGAAAGCGGGGCTGGCATTCAGCTTACCCCAACTTCAAAAGTGGATTTAAATGTGCAGCTGGAATGGGAAAAAGAGCTACTGGGCATGTATGTGACCGATCATCCACTCAGGAGTGCAATGCGCCTGATTGCCGATAAACTCTCACACACCTCTTATGAGCTCGAGGAACTTGCCGATAAAGAACCGGTTACCGTCGGAGGCATGGTTAAGCGCTTGCGGCCGCTCACCACCCGTTCCCAAAATGAGATGGCTTTCGTTACCATCGAAGACAGCGCTGGAG
>DNSH01000027.1 GCA_003499715.1 Candidatus Mesolinea sp.
ATGACGCGCAAGTTTTCTTGAGGCATAAAATCCTTCTAAAATGGTATATTTGTTCTAATTAACGAGTGCAACTAATTATTATAAAGCCAAACAATACGCCAAAGGACGATTAGGCTGGACAAAAGACGTCGTGAGCGGCAGGTCATACAAACCTGTGGGGAACTGTTGAAGCAGATCTGCTAATGAGTAAAATTAATCACCTATTATCAAGGAGAATTTTTATGAATGATCGTTCGCTTAAACCTATCTTACAGAAGCTATTAGCCTTTTGGCTCGCCTTTATCGCCTTGCATTTTGCTTATGATTTCTTTCCATCTCCGCTATTGGCTGTTTTTTCTGGCACCAGTGAAGCTGTTGCACAGCACATCAAAATGTCCTACTTTGCTTATACCTTTGTGAGCCTGGTGGAATATCTCGTTCGTCGAGTTCAACCTGAGCAGCGGCTGCAGTTTTTAGATTCACGCCTGCTTTCGGTTTGGATTGTCAGCTTAGCAACTTTCCTCTGGTATATCGTGCCCGCCATCACTGGGACGGGGATGCCAACTGAGGGGCTGGAAGTGCTATATGCCAACGTTACCTTGCTGCTTGTTGGGTTTGGCACGTTGCTTATCGAACGCGATCTGAGCGGTATAAAGCTCTCCAAATCTGGAAGGACTGCTTTGATTATCTTCTACGTCTTGCTGGGAGTAATCCTGGTTATTAGCAGCTTTCGCGTTCCTTGGGGTGGCTTCTGGGAGATGTAGACAGTCTGCTTATCTAGTTTGCACGCAATTGGTCAGGATTTTTACCCTGTTCAAATGCGTGCAAGATTAGCATTGTTTTTCTGGCTGAGGGGTTCTCCGGAAATCAGATTCTTCCGTGAATATCCACTATTCTTCTAATGTTTGCTTGCTAATACCCTTGCCCAACTCAATACCACGCTGGTAAGCCGCCCATATCGCACGTGAAATCGCCGTGCGAAAACCAGCTTTCTCGAGGTAGTACAACGCTTCCGCGGAGGTACCTCCGGGCGAGGTGACATCATCCCGCAATTCCGCAGGATGCCCATGGCTCTGCACGTAAAACTCTGTACTTCCACGCAAGGTTTGCACCACCAGCTGCTCCGCGATGCGCCGCGGGAAGCCCATGTGGACGCCAGCATCGATCATCGCTTCCATAAATAAGAACACATAAGCTGGTCCGGTGCCTGAGAGCGCTGTAGCCATATCCAAATAGGCTTCATCAGCCACAAAAATCTCCTCACCAAGGGTGCGCATAATTTGAGCGGCTGTTTGCTGTTGCGCCTCATCGACATCTGCAGCTTTGGTCCATACCGTGATTCCTAAACCGATGCGGGCAGGCGTATTGGGCATGGCGCGCACGATGCAGCGCGTAGCTAACTTCTGTTCCAGCACGGAAATTGGCACGCCGGCGAGGATGGAAATCACCAGTGTCCCTGAGGATATATTGCCTTTTAAGGTTTGGGTGGCTTCATCCAGACGCTGAGGTTTCACTGCTAGGATAATGATATCTGCGTAATTGCTTGCAGCTTGATTATCGGAAAATGTGCGCACACCAAGCTCTGAAGCCAGCTGGTTTAACCGGTCTGCGTTTGGACCAGCCAAGGCTATCTGCTCGGGCGGCAGGTTTCCGGTGCGGATCAGGCTTAATGCGAGGGTTTTTCCCATCACACCTGGGCCGATAATCGCGATGTTCTTTTCTTGCAGCATTAAAACCTCCTATGATTGCACGCTTTTACTGGAATTGGATTCCGCAGGATGCTGACAACAATTCATTGAGGTTTACCTTAGGCATCTTATCAGCACTAATCATAGGGTACCACAAATTAGTGATTTATTGGGGAAAAATTAATTTTACTTTTCCGAATGATGTTTATAGAAAGCTTCCACGCCACGCGTAACAAAATAGACCAGCAAGCCTGCCAATCCGCTAAGGATGCAGAAGGCAGTCATGCCCTGGCTAGTAAAAACGTCTATTCGCGTGCCTTGCACAAATGGCCAAAACGGGCTCATATCCGGGTAGATTAGCCCATCCAGGAGCACGTGGCTCAGTCCGCCGACCAAGCCGCTCCACCAAGCAGTCTTCCAACTGATATGCACGCGTGGCTTTTCTTTCTTCCGGAATAGATTGAGCAACCCTTCTGCGATAGGTTTACCCGAGGCTGCCGCGGCTGCGCCAAGCACTGAGCCACCAATGAAGGTGTGCGTCACGCCGTGGGTTTGACCTTCGTGAGTAAGGACAACTACGAGTGGTTGCAGGTCGACCAGAATTTGCGCCCAGCCGAAGATGACCAGGCTAAACCTCTCCTGAGCTACGGCTTTGACTGCCATGCCTGGGCCCATGTGCAAAGGTGTGAAAGGCATGAGAATTCCGCTATTAGATAGCGAACCGCTTAAAGTGTTTCGTCATGCGGATCGCCTGGGTTAGCTGGGCTCAGTTGTGCTATAAAAGGCTCTTCCGGAGCAATAGCGGGTTGGTTGTGGTTGAGGTAACCCATGGCGGCGAATCCGAGCAAAGTGGGCAGCCAGAAGGAGAACAATCGGTAAACAAGGATAACGACGACGCTGATTTGTGAAGGCACGCCTAAACTGGTTTGAATGGCTGCCATGGTAGCTTCCACCACACCAATGCCTCCAGGGAAGATGAAAGCTATCTTTGCGAGCAGATAGGGCAATCCATAGCTAGCAAAAAGCACGCCAATTTTTATATTGTAACCAGCCGCTATAAATATGAGATACATGGCTAAGAGGTCAAAAAGTGTGTAAAAGAAAGCGCCCAAAAAAGGCTTTTTCCAGTTGCCCCGCCCCATTTCCTTCCAAGAAAAGATAAGGTTATCAAGCATTTCTTGCGTCTTTTGTGGATCGTAAGGTTTTTTACGCCATTTATTCCAATGCCAGAGCGCCCAGTTGATAACTTTATAAGTGAACTTCGGAAAGACCACTACGAGCAGTGAGCCAAAGGTTATGAGCATTAATACGAAAAGGAAAATAACGTATTGAATAAGCTGACCGTTGGTGAGCTGCCCGATGATGCCTAAGTACACCAGCCCGAAAATGGCGATGAGCGCAATGGACATATTCAATAGCATCGAAGGGAGCAGCCCAGAAATTGTGGCGGTGCCATTATCCCCTGTTTCGCGCTTTACCGAGCTGAAAATTGAGCCCGCCAAGGTAACCCAACCGCCAGCTACCAGTCCAACGCTGGTCGCCGACATAACGATCAGTGTGGACTTTGGCACCGAGAGTTTCTGCTTGCGGCTTGCCACGATGGCGTGGATGCAATATCCATAGCTGAGGTAGCTAATAACTTCAGATAGCACAGCTAGCCCTACTGCCCACCAGGTCATCGTCTTGACAACGGACCAAGCCTCCGTAAAATTGGAGATCTGCGGGAGCAGCAGATTGACCGCTAGCCCCAACACAATCAGGATGATTACGAACCGCCAAGTCTTCTTCTTGGTTGGAGGCGTTTGTTCTTCGAGGTTTGTCATAGTCCTTTATAGATCAAGCTTTGTCCCTAAGTATACTTTATTCCGCTCACCATCATCGGGGGGAGGGTTTCTCCGGCTGGTTAAGGGCTGGCTAACCGCTGATAAACTTGCAGGTTCGTCAGGCGAGATTGTAACACACAGAAAAACGTTGCAAACAAAGGTGTTTCTCTCAGGTAAAATATAAAAAGAAGTCTTCAATGAACGGAGAAGCAAATTATGAAGAGTTATCGCAAAGAAATCATAATGTACCTACCCACGCGGAGGGGGTTTGTCAATATCACGCCACAGGTGGAGCAAGCAGTGCGGGAAAGTGGCATTCAAGAAGGCTTAGTGTTGGTGAACCCGATGCACATTACTGCTTCAGCATTCATTAATGATGATGAAAAAGGGCTGCATCATGATTACGAGGTTTGGTTGGAACGTATTGCTCCCCATGCACCCACCAGCCAATATGAGCACAACCGCACGGGTGAAGATAATGCTGATGCACATATCAAGCGCCAGATTATGGGCAGGGAAGTCGTCGTAGCGCTCACCGCTGGCAAACTCGACTTCGGTACCTGGGAGCAAATTTTTTATGGCGAGTTTGACGGCAAGCGCCGCAAACGCGTATTGATCAAGATAATTGGCGAATAAACGCTAAAAAACAGGCTAACAGCCGCCTAAATGCGACAAATCTTGTATAATAAAGGCTATAATAGATGTTGTAAAACGAGCACTTTGCTTGAAGCAAATAACAAATCCTCAAGCATCGTGCTCAGAATTGAATGACCCCGCAATGGGAGATTAGTTTAAAGAAAAGAGGAAAACATGAACATTGCAATTTCAACCATAACCCCTGTTGAATTACCCAAACTTCCTTATGCAGAAAATGCCCTTGAACCGGTTATTTCTGCAAACACCCTCAGTTTCCATTATGGCAAGCATCACAAGACCTATATCGATAATACCCTCAAACTGATTTCCGGCACCGAGCTGGAAGGCAAACCGCTGGAGGAAATTGTGGCTGCAGCCCAAAAAGATGGCAAAACAGGCTTGTTCAATAATGCCGCCCAGGCATGGAACCACGATTTCTATTGGATGAGCTTGGCTCCGGCAGGCTCTGTCGCCATTCCCACTGAGTTAAAGTCCATGATCGAAGCCGGCTTTAGCTCTGTGGACGAATTCAAGAAGCAGTTCACCACGGTTGCCGTTGGTCAGTTTGGCAGCGGCTGGGCTTGGCTGGTGCTGGATGGCGGCAAGCTTGCTATTGTGACCACCAGTAACGCCGGCGTGCCTTGGTTAGATGGCAAGAAGCCACTCTTCACCGTGGACGTGTGGGAACACGCCTATTACCTGGACTATCAAAACCGCCGCCAGGCTTATGTTGAAGCTGTCCTGGATAAACTAATTAACTGGGATTTTGCCTTGCAAAACGCAAAGGCATAACGTTCGAAGAAGCAAAGCTAAAAAAATGCCGTGGAATTCAAATTATCCACGGCATTTTTTATTTACCAACTCCAGGTGTAAACCTTGGCCGGCGTGAGCTTTATCAATGCGTTGAGTGGGTCATGGATCCAATCCTGATAAGTCGGCTCAGAAACATGGTCAGCCCCAACGTAACGGCTGTAAATCCAGGTGAACTGGCGCTGCAACAATTCAGCAGGGGCATGCAGAAGCTCAGCTTTGCCTTCCAAGATTACCGCTTGCGTTTTGCCATCCGCTGAAACTTCATCGATTGCCACGCTGATCAAAGGGTTTTCTTGCAAGTCTTTGACCTTACGCGTATCCGTGTAGGCACTAATCCACAATGTGTTGCCATCCCAGGCATACCAAACTGGAACAACATGCGGCTGACCGTCTTTATTGGCGGTAGCCATGCGGGCAATGCGAGGCTCTGCTAAAAAGGTATTGACAAAGTCGCGTTTCTCTGGAGGTAACCCTTCCATTTAAAACTCGCCTTTTCTTCTATGTGTTCCTGCCGGTTATTTCTATTATGGTAGGGGGTTTATGCAGCTAAATTTTCTCCCCTAATAAACGCTTCCGTCTTTTCCAGCGCGATCTCATCCTTAAACTGCACAGGTGGGGTTTTCATGAAATACGAGGCGGGCTCGATCACCGGACCAGCAATGCCGCGGTCGAGCGCTAACTTGAGGCAGCGAATAGCATCGATCACCACACCAGCAGAGTTAGGCGAATCCCACACTTCCAGTTTACACTCCAGGTTGAGCGGCACGTCGCCAAACGTGGTACCTTCCATGCGGATATAACAAAACTTGCGGTCTTTTAACCAAGGCACGTAATCGCTCGGCCCAACGTGAATGTCTTCTTCCTCCATCTCATAAGGCAGCATGCTGGTTACCGCACCAGTTTTGGAAATTTTCTTGGATTCCAAGCGCTCGCGCTCAAGCATGTTCATGAAGTCTGTATTCCCGCCAAAGTTGAGCTGATACGTATGATCCAATTGGACGCCACGGTCCACAAACAGACTGGTTAACACGCGGTGCACAATGGTGGCACCTACCTGGCTCTTAATATCATCGCCGATGATGGGCAAACCATGCTTGCGGAAGCGTTCAGCCCAATACTCCGAGCTGGCGATGAAGACGGGGATGCAGTTAATCACCCCAACGCCGGCTTCGAGTGCCTGTTCCATATACCACTTGGTTGCCATCTCAGAGCCAACCGGCAGATAGTTGATCAAGATATCTGTGTGTGTGGATTTGAGAATGCCGACGATGTCATCGGTGGGACCCGGCGCCTTTTTGAGGATGGTAGAAAGGTATTTGCCTAACCCATCATGCGTCATGCCGCGGTAAACGGGCACATTCATATAAGGCACATCACAAAACTTATATGTGTTATTGGGGTAGGCGAAAATCGCTTCGGAGAGATCTTTGCTTACTTTAGTATCGACAACGTCGAAGGCAGCCGTAAACTCAATATCACGGATGTGGTAGCCACCCAAGTTGACATGCATCAATCCAGGGATGCGATCGTCCTCTTGAGCGTCGCGGTAATAATTTACGCCCTGTACGAGCGAAGAAGCACAGTTGCCCACACCAATAATTGCGACACGGATTTTTTTATCTTCAGTCATGGTCTCTCCATAATAAATGATGGCTTTTTACATTTGCGTAGCTTGATTATAAATGGCTTTACTCTACTCTCAAGACTTTGGGGTGTAAAACCAGTGGTTCCTCATCCTTCCAGTTAGAGCCCTAACCAACGGGCAGCTCTGTCTGGCAGGTTAGCCAACGGTCCTTCCACAAAAGTGCATTTTGGCAGTGACTCAAGGAAAAACTTGCCATATTGCTTACTCAGGATACGCCTATCCAAAACGGCAACCACACCACGGTCAGTTTGTGTGCGGATCAGGCGGCCAAAACCTTGTCTGAAACGCAAGATTGCCTCGGGCAGGTTGTATTCATTGAACGGGTCATCAAAGCTTTCTGCTCGAGCAGAAATGATGGGATCACTGGGGACGTCGAAAGGCAGCTTGACGATCACCAGCACAGAGAGCGCTTCCCCAGGTACGTCTACGCCTTCCCAAAAAGCGCGTGTGCCCAGCAGTACCGCCCGCGGAGTTTCTTTGAAGACATCCAACAGCGCTGAGGGTGAAGCACCTTCCCCTTGTTGGTAGATAGTAATGTCGGCACTAGCCAAAGGTCCTTCAATGGCACGAGCAGTTTTTTGCAGTTGGGCGTAGGAGGTGAAAAGCGCAAGCATACGGCCGCCAGTGGCTTTAGCTAAATGAATAAGAGCATCTTCCGTAGCACGTTGGTGCCCATGTGCGTCAGTGGGCTCGGGGATATCGCGAGCAACATAGACCAAAGCAGCATTTTCATAATCAAACGGCGAGCCTAAGATAAGCTCATCCGCCTCGTAAGCTGAAAGTCGGTTGCGCAGATAATCGAATTCCCCATGCGTGGTGAGTGTTGCCGAGGTGAGCACGACGCTGGCTTTTTGATGCCAAAGGTATTTTTCCATCAGGTTGCCTATCTGCAGAGGCGCCACCTGCAAGGAAAGCCTGCCTTGCAGTGGATCCAGTTCAACCCAATAA
>DNSH01000016.1 GCA_003499715.1 Candidatus Mesolinea sp.
GGTTTGGTCAAGGCTTATGGGGATGCTGTCCGTGAAGTGCTTAAATTGGTTCGGCGGGCAGTCAAAATCCCAACTGTCACTGCTGGGTTAGAGATGCCCTATCCTTTATACGCGCAGATCGAACGGCTGGTTGGCATCTCTGGCGGTGAGATCCTTGAAAGTCAATTTTTAGCCGATGTTTCGTTGATCGTGCGTTTTAAGGAAGAAAACTGGCAGCCCTTTGTGCAGCAACTACAAGAACTGAGCAGCGGCAAAATAGAACCGTTGATCCTTGAGCGCAATCCCGAAACGATCTTTCCGGTGGATTAATCTTGAGCATCTTCAGCTGGAATGAGGGTTAGATTCTGCTGAACTGTGTATAGTTTGTAATACAAACCATGCGCGGCTAAAAGTTCTTCGTGTGTGCCTTTTTCTGTAATCGTGCAGCCTTCAAGCACAACGATTTGATCAGCATTACGCACAGTGGAGAGCCGGTGAGCGATAATAATGGTCGTGCGCCCCACAATGAGCCGATCTAAAGCTTGTTGTATGAGCAGCTCGGTTTCTGTATCCACAGCTGAAGTCGCTTCATCCAGAATGAGTATCGGGCTGTTCTTGAGTACCGCGCGCGCAATGGAAATGCGCTGCTTTTGTCCTCCCGAAAGCTTTATGCCGCGCTCGCCGATGAGTGTGTTGTAACCGTTGGGCATGTGGGCAATAAACTCATCAACGTTAGCAATCCTCGCTGCAGCCAGCATCTCTGCTTCGGTGGCATCAGGCTTACCAAAGAGGATATTTTCGCGGATAGTGCCATGGAAGAGGAACACGTCTTGCAAAACCATGCTGATGTTAGCACGCAGCTCATGCAGGTCTAGGTCGCGCACGTCGATGCCATCGACAGTCAGCTTTCCGCTGCTCACATCATAGAATCTGGGGATTAAGCTGACTAAAGTGGATTTCCCCACGCCCGTAGGACCTACCAAAGCTGTGGTTTTCCCTGCTGGAATATCTAAATTGATATTCTCAAGGACGAATGCCTCCTCTGGGTTATAACGAAAGAAGACGTTATCAAAGCGGATTTCACCGCGCACGGGTTTTTTCAGGGGAATAGGATGCTCTGGCGGCAATACGTCCGGTGTCTCATTGAGCATTTCTGCAACGCGTTCAAAACCGGCTAAGGATTCCTGCACTGCTTCCCAAGAGTTGCTTAGGTTGCGCACAGGCTGGTAGAAGCTATCCAGATAGAGGAAGAAAGCCACCAAGTCTGCCACTTGTAAATTGCCTTGAAGCGCTAGGCGGCTGCCAAAGAAAATCACAATCAACTGACCCAAGCCGGCGGCAAAGTCATAGAGTGGTGTATACGTCGCCATCAACTTTAGGGCTTTAAGGTTAGATTCCAGATATGTTTCGATTTGTTTGCCCACTCGGTGCATCGTTAGATCTTCCCGGGTAAAGGCTTGGATTTCTTTTACGCCAGAAATGCTGTCGTTCAAAATAGCATTGAGCGTACCTAATTCTTGTTGGCGGTAGACAAATGCCGGGCGGACCCTTTTAGCATATTGAATCAGGGTGATGATGATGATGGGGATTGGGATGAGAGAAAGCAAGGCTAATTGCCAGCTCATACTAAAAAGGATCACCATGACACCTACCAACGTAAGTATGTTCACGAACATCTCCGGCATGGCATGCGCAATCGTGCGTTCAAAAAGCTCGGTATCGTTTATCAGGCGGGACATCAGCTGACCAGTTTGTTTGTCTTCGTAGAAGCGCAGGGAAAGCTGCTGTAGATGCTGGTAAATCAATTTCCGTGCATCTGCCACCACTCCCCAACCTGCCACATGAGCTTGATAAGAGCGGATGTATTGCATGAACCCGCGGGCGATGAAAACGGCTAAGGCGATAAGGGAAAGGCGCGTAACCATATCCATGATATCGTTGGGTAAGGGCGTCTGGGAAAGTGATTCGATGAGCGAGCGGATGATCCAAGGGATCACGAGTTGGGCACCGACCAAGCCAACCATGGCGAGGATTGACCAAAAGAGCGGCCAAGAATATTTTTTAGCAAGGTCTATGAGTAATTTTATCGGTTTCATTTTCGTCATCACTTAATTTCTTGATGATAACACTGAGGCGCAGATTAAGCGGAAAAAAGGCAATATTCCAGGCTTTGCGTAAGTCGTTTTCTGACATCCAAAAAAGTTCGGTACCTCCATCTATCCAGGAGTTGACAAACCCCCAAGGTGTGGGAAGGCTTCCGCTATAGTGTTCAGGGTTGTATGCAACCAGGAGCATCGTATGCCCGCCAGCTTTACGCGTGGCGTTGTAGTTTACTGAGCTGTTTCCATGATAAATGGCGGGAGCCCTGCTTGGGAGCCAGGTGAAAGTGAGTAAAAGGGCTTGATTATCTTCTTGAAGCAAGGTGGGCAGAGATTCTAACGAAAGGAACTTTAGTTGGGCTTCCAGTGGTAAGTTGCGGGTGCGGGCTAAAAAGGTCACTAATCGAGCCTGCATACCAGGAGTGACAGCCCAACCCGGGAGCATGCGATAGAAGCTGCCGTGCCGCCAAAGCTGATCTACCTCTGTGCTCAAGGCTTCTGGCGAAAATTCAGTACCGGCTAAGAGCTTCACCGCGGCAGCGATGGCGTGGACAGCACAGTTGTTCCCACTTTGATGGGTTTGGAAGGCTGCTAGCTCAGCTTCTGGGAGGGATTTTAAGCTTACACTTCTCATACTTTTATTTTAAGCGACTTTCAGATGTGAAATGTAAACAATTTGTTTTGATGCTTTGGGGTAGAGTGATGAAAATTGACATATCAACACAGGTGTGATATTTTAAGGCTGTACTTTACCAACAGAGCTTGAGGTAACCCGATGCCCGGAAGCCAGGGTGTAAAGGTGGAAGCTGGTGTAAGTCCAGCGCTGTGCCGCAACTGTAAGTCGCAAGACAAGCCAGGAAACCTGCCTCGATTTGCTCCCC